>JANNQZ010000001.1:0-1691 GCA_031401015.1 Chloroflexota bacterium
CGCGAAGGGCCTCTCAATCGGGGGAGTCGTCCGTTTCCACATCGGGCCGGTCGTGGCGCCCGCATTGATCATCCTGCTCGGTCTCGACGTCGGGGCGACCCTCGGGGGAGCTCTCTTTGTTGAGCAGACCTTTGGTCTGCCGGGTCTCGGTTTCCTGGCCGTCAGTTCCATCCGCAATCTTGACTACCCGATGACGGTCGGGGCTATCACTCTCGCCGCATTGATGGCCGTGCTCGCCAACACGGTCGCGGATCTGGCACAGGCCGCACTCGATCCACGTGTGCGGCGATTGGCATGAACGAGTCGGCTGGCCCCGGATCGTGAACAGTTTCAGGAGGATGGACATGGATAGCGTGTTTCGACGGCACCCGAGGCGCCGACGCCGGTCAATCAGATGGTCGGTCCTCGCCGGCGCCGTCATGGTTGCCGCCGCCTGCAGCCCTGCTGCCACCAACGCACCGAGCGATGGGGGCCCGACAGGGACGTCTGCCGCGCCGAGCAGCAGTGCCGCCGCCAGCAATGACTCGCAACGACAAGCGGCCAAAGGCGGCGAGGCGACCGTCGGCCTGGCCTCTGGCGGCATCGATCATCTCGAGCCGGCGCTCTGGTACTTCCAGACGACTTGGCAAATCGGGTACGCGACTTGCACAACGCTGGTCCGCTACCCGGATCAGCCCGGCCAGGCCGGGGCGAAGATCGAAGCCGGCCTTGCCGACCTGCCGGTCGTGTCGGCCGATGGGACCACGTACACCTTCACCCTGCGCGACGGTGTGAAGTTCAAGGGCGGCGCCCCGATCACCGGCGCCGACATCCAGTACACCTTCGAGCGGATGCTCAATCCCGCGATGGCCTCGCCCGCCGGGGGCTTCTTCACCAACATCGACGGTGCCACGGCCTACATGGCCGGTGACGCGGATTCCGTTTCCGGCATCACGTCCGAGGACAACACCGTCACCTTCAAGCTGACCGATCCGCCCGCCTCGTTCCTGGCCCGCCTGACGATGCCGTTCAGCTGCGCGGTGCCGAGCGGGACGCCGATCAGCCCGATCGAGGACGGCAGTCTCCTGGGTACCGGTCCGTACATGGTCGAGTCGTACACGCCTCAGCGTGAGATCGTCCTCGTCCGCAATCCGGATTACCCGGCGGACGTCCTGGGCGAGCGTGGCGCGCTCGACAAGATCACCATTGATACGACCATCGATCCGACCCAGGCGGCGCTCGTCATCCGGTCCGGCGAGATCGCGACATTCATGGACCTCATTCCGGCTGGCGACGGCGGCCAGGCCCTGGCAGACCCGACCATGGCCGGTCGCGTATTCGCCGACACGATCGCATCGGTAACCTACTTCTGGCTCAATACTCAGGAGCCGCCGCTCGATAACGTCAAGGTGCGCCAGGCGATCAATTTCGCGATCAGCCGCACCGACATCCAGCGGGTACTCGGTGGCCCATCGCAGGCGGCCGTGACTGATCAGATCCTCCCGCCCACGATGGCGGGCTGGACCGACGCTGACATCTACCCTGCTGGCGGCGATCCGGCAAAGGCCAAGGCGCTCCTCGCGGAGTCAGGATTGACCCTGCCAATCAAGATGACCATACGAACAGGGAGTGATCAGGCAGGCCTGTCCGATATCGCGCAGACGATCCAGGCACAGCTGAAAGCCGTGGGGATCGATGCCGCGGTCGAGCTG
>JANNQZ010000002.1:0-12127 GCA_031401015.1 Chloroflexota bacterium
CGCTGGTTCCCCGGCGATCAGCCGATTGGCCAGGGCACCCTGATGCCGGCGCAGCTCCGCCGTGCCGGGTTTCGCATCTCAATCGGGGTGATCGCCGAGGCATAGGGACCGTTGCAGATGCCCTAGCGGATTGAACGGCAAGGTGGCGAGCCACTAGTGCGATTGGGCGACCGACGACGGGCTCCGGGTCGCATCAGTGCGGCGTCCCGTGAGGAAATAGGTGTCCATGGGCCCCTTGCCCTTGATCTCGATCGTGCCTCGTGCCTCAAAGGTGTAGTCGCCCCCCAACCGCTCGTAGGTTGGTGCCGAGACCTGGATACGGCCGGGCTCGCCCTGCGATTCCATCCGGCTGGCGGTGTTCACGGCGTCGCCCCACACGTCGTAGATGAACTTCTTGAGCCCGATGACGCCCGCGACCGTCGGCCCGGTATGGATCCCGATCCGGATGTCGAGCGATTGTCCGAGCGGCGTCTGGAATGCGGCCATTTCCCCAAGCATGTCGAGCGCCATGTCGGCGACCTGGGCGGCGTGGTCCCGGCGGCCATCCGGCGTGAGCCCTCCGACGACCATATAGGCATCGCCGATCGTCTTGATCTTCTCGACCCCGTACTGGTCAGCCAGCCGGTCGAAGATCGAAAAGACCGCGTTGAGGAGACGGACGAGGTCTGGCGGCGACATGCGGGAGGACATCTCCGTGAAACGGACGCAGTCGGCAAACATGACGGTCATGTCATCGAAGCGGTCGGCGATGACCTGCTCACCAGCAAGCAACCGGTCCTTGATCGAGGGCGGCAGGATGTTGAGCAGCAGTTCGTCGCTGCGTCGCCTCGCGTCGGCGACCGCGCGCGCTGCCGTGACGTCCGTGCCGTACAGGTTGATCGACTCGAACTCGTCAAGCGAGACCACGAGCACCTCGAAGATCTGGTCGTCGATCGCGACCTCCAGTGCACCCGCGGCCGGCGCCTCGATGGAGGCGGTGACCCTGGCGAGGAACGCCGGCGGCAGCGGCTTCCCGACCTGGACATCGAGCGCGCGACGGATCGGTTCGCTGGCGGGGTTGGCGTACGTCAGCTGTCCGCTTCGCGACACGCGCATGACCGGATTCGGGTTGCGATCGGGGAACTTGTCCATCGCCCGCTGGGCGGTGACATCCGTGCCGTACAGGTTGACGAACCCGAATTCCGGGATGAGGACCGGCTTGAATGCGAATATCCGTCCCCCGCCCTGCACGACAAACGGAGGGGCATCCGTCTCCGTCACCGCCGCGAGGGACAGGGCACGGATCTCCGGCGGAAACGGGTCGCCCTGCGCAAGTCCGAGGGCCCGCGTGACCGGCCCGCTGGCCGCGTTGGCATAGAGGAGGGTGCCATCAGGCGCCATGCGCATGACCGGGTTGGGGTTCCGTTCCGGGAAGCGCTCGACGACCTTCGCCGCGGTGATGTCCGTGCCGTACAGGTTGACCAGGTCCGCCTCCTGAACAGCGATGGGCAGGACACGGAACGTCAGGACTCCCGCGGGCACCTCGATTGCCTCATTCTGGCCCGCGTCGGCGGCCGCGAGGAACCTGATCCGGAGGCCCTCGGGGATGACGTCGCCGATCTCGGCGCCGAATGCCTCCCGCAGCGGCTTGCTGGAATCGTTCGCGAAGACCAGTCGGCCATTGCGTTGCATTCGAAGGACGGGGTTCGGGTTCTGGCCAGGCACCCGACTGAGCAGCTCGGTCATTCGATCGCCCTCGAGGTGACCGGCCTCGATCGCCGTCTCCTGCCCGCTGGTTGCTGCCACGCTGGAGATCGTTGCGACGACGTATGGCACCGCGTAGGTCAGGAGGACCGGCAGGATCAGCTGGGGCTCGAAGCGCAGCATGAAGAGATATTCCGCGTGGTTGATGACGACCAGGATGGTGCCGACGACCACCGATGTGATCAGCGCGCGTCGCACCACGTTCGGCTTGGCAGCCTCCCTGAGCCATCCCGCCAGCGGGCTAAACATCGGTGAACGGTACCGCGTCCGGCCTTTGGCAGGAGCCGGCGTTCAAACGTCAGGGACGTGCTCTACCGGGCTCCAGCCGTCGATCCCGTCGATCCCGGCCTGGTAAGCCGCGCGGGGACAAGAGCCAACGCGAGACAGGCTGGACAGGCTGCAGCCGCCCAGGCCACGACCGGCGCGAGTCCGCTCGTTTGGCGTCGCCGCCGACGCATCAACGGAGGCAATGGTCCCTCAGTGCTCCCGCACGACCTCCGCGAGTGGCCGGCGAGCGGCCCCGGGCGCTGAGCGTGGCTGGCGCGCCCGCTCGGTCGGGTGGCCGAGTGACACGATTGTCCGAACGAACTGGGGTGCGGTCAGTCCGAGGAATTCGGCCACCTGCGGTTGCTCCGACTCGATCGCCCAGCCGATTCCGGCCCCCAGGCCGAGGGCGCCTGCCGAGATCAGGATCCGTTCCGCCACCCGTCCTTCGTCGTACGTGTCCCACTCGATGTTGTCGCCGTTCATCGCAAGGGCAATCGCGACCGCAGCCCCTGCGACATGCCGGGCGTACGGGGCAAGCTGAGCCAGCCGCTCCAGATCGGCCCGGTCATGAATGACGATGAATGTCCACGGCTGGAGATTCTCCGAACTACCGGTCCAGCGCGCCACCTCGAGGATGGCGGTGAGATCGGTTTCGGACACGGGCTCGTCCGTGAACTTGCGAACCTGACGCGTCCGCCGCAGCGCGCGGAGGACGGATTCGGCGGCAGGGCGGGCTGCGCGATCCGGTTCGTTCACGGCGGCAGTGTAGGTCGCCGACAAGGCGCCGGGCGGGAGCGCCCCGCCCGGACTCGTGCTTTCTCAGATGGACAGGGCTAGATCCCCGGGATGTTGATCAGCAGGAGCTGGCCACCTTCGCGCTTGTAGGTGAAATCGGGTCCGGCCAATCCGAAGTTGTCCTCGCCGTCCGCCTTTTCCACCCAGAGCGTGTGGGCCTGGACGTTGATCAGGAACGCGCCGGGACCGAAGGCAGCCGACGCGTCGACGATTCCGGTCGTCTCCCAGGCTCCCCAGTTACCGGCCGACCGGCCATCGACGTCGGTCGCCCCGCCGTCGGCCGACTGGTCGATCTTGGCGACCACTTCCGGCGTGCCGGTGAACGGGACGTACCAGAGCCGCCCCGTCGTGGCGTTGGCCGCATCGCTGATCTGTTGAGCGGCCGTGAACTGCTGGCTCGAACCGGGATCCTCGGTCAGGAGGAGCCCGGTCGCCGTCGTCTCGATATTGTCCGGCTGGTGGACTTCGGCCAGGGTCTTGACGGGGCTGTCGTCGCCCTCGACGGCTACCGTCAAGGACGTCACGATCGTCGGGTCGTTCGGGTCGAGCACCATCTTCCAGACGCGGCCGTTCGTGGACTTGAAGTTTGGCGTGTCCAGGCTCTGGTCTACCCGGCGACCTCGCCCCGAATCGACGATGTACACCACGTTCCCCATCCCGGGCCGCTTGTCGTAGGCGATGTCCTCGACGCGGACGAACTGGAACACGTTGTGGATGTCGCTCCAGTACTCGAGCACCCACTGCGGGCCGTCGATCCCGGTCGCCACAGGGTTTCGAAGGTCAGTCTGCCAGCTGCCGTTCGTGGGCGGCAGCGGGTAGGAACCGAAGCCCAGGCCCGCCATATCGGTGGACTTCAGCTCCGAACCATCCGCCTTCAAGCCCGTGGCGATGACCTTCGGCACCTGGATGAACCGGCCCGTGACGACCGTTCCGGAGCCTGGAAGGACGTTGTAGTAGTTCTTGACACCCGTCGTGTCGGAGACAAAGGCCCAGAGGTCGCCCTCGTCGGCCAGCAACGCGTCGGTGTCGGACGCGATGTACGAGTAAAGCTGCGACTGCGCGGGCGCCGACACCCCTGTCGGGAAGGTCACCCGTCAGCGGGCCACTCGTGAACGTGTCGTCGCCCGACAGGACGACCAAGTCGTCAAACCCGGGGATCGGCACGCTGTTCTCGTGGTTGTGGCGGCCCATGCCGTAGATCGGGTGGTACTTGCCCGTCTGGACGTCGAGCGCGATGACCAGGCCGCTTTCACGCTGGTCTGTGCTCACCAGGCTCGGGGGCCAGGAAGCCTCCTGACGGAGCACGTAGTCGGGCGACTCCTCGTTCGTGAACAGGATCTCCCGGTCAAAGCCCTCGGCGGCCGTCGCCAGGTAGTTGGAGCAGAACCGCTGGAAGCCTTCGCTGCTGTCGATCATGAACGAGCCACTGAGGACGCCGGCCGAATGGCGGTTCAGGACCAGCCGGCTCACCTGCGAGTTGTCGAAGTCGTTCTCGCCGTTCGCGGCAGTGGGCGCGGCCGTGTTGTACGGGAACGGCACCTTGCTGGTCTCGTGGTTGACAAAGACGTCGACCCGTCCCTGGCCCCGGGTGCGCAGCGAGATCCCGTCCGGGATCGCTTCGAAGCGAAAACCGCTCGGCAGCACGTCTCCGACCGTCAGGAGCGGCGTGATCTGCACGCCGGCCATCTCCGCCGTGAGGAGCATCGAGGGCTGCCCGGTCTTGAACCCGCTCTGGCTGACGGCCGGCGCCGCGACGGCTCCGGTCGCCGCGAGCAGGAGCGATGCGACCACCGCGATGCTGAGGCTTGCTGACAGGAATCTTCTCGGAGTCATGACCGCTCCCTCTCTAATCCCCGGATGACAGTAATAAACGCCGAGGCTGAACACCCGGGCGGTGGTGCCACGATCAAACGGCGACACGGCGCCCGGCAACCATTCCTCCTGGTCGCTCGCGGCCCTGCCCCCCGATTCTGACACGCCGTGGTCCGCAGCCAACGCCGATTCGAGAGAAATGCTGGCCCCGCGGCACGAATCCGGTGCGCCCACGCACCGGCCCGATGGATCGCCATCGTGATGGGTCGGTGCGCTCAGCCCCCAAACCCTTCGAGCGGCACGTCCCAATGCCCATCCAGGATGGTGAAGCGCCGTCGTTCCTCGTCGCGATAGCGGGCCTGGTCTGGGAAGAGCCGTTGGCTGATCTCCTGATCGGAGTGCTCCTCCATCGCCGCCCAGTCGCGGTAGACGATGGTCACCAGGACGTCCCAGTCGGCCCGGCCGTCTCCGTGGAAGCGCGGCATCTGGACCCGAACGTCGAGCATCCGACCGCTCTTCACCTGCTCGTGGAGGACGGGCAGATGATTGCGCGTGAAGAGCTCCAGGAATTCGTCGTGGTGCCCCCACTTCGTCCGGTAGAAGTAGGCGACCTCGACCGGTCGATCGGCCATCGGATGTCTCCTCTCGTGCGTCGCATACGGCGCAGGCAACCTTTTTCGCCGATTCGGCCGAGCTGACGCTGGCACCGATACGCCTCGCGGTCGGAGGCCTTGGCGCGACGCTCATCGTCGTCATGAATTCTAGTGGGTGGCCGAGAACCTCTGACCTGCAGCGCCAGCAAGGATCGCTTCCCCGATCGGATCCACATAGGGCGCGGCCCCCGCGCCGAGGAGACTAGCTGGGTATCCGAACGGCAGACTCGAGATCGCGTCGGCCCAACATGCATCCTCGTCGAAAACGTGAAGGCCGGTCACCCCGGGACGAGGGCCGCCGAGGACGGCTCAGGCCGTTGGGGACGGCGCAGTGCCTCGGGGACTCCGATTGCCGCCGTCGCGATGCCCCAAACCAGACCAGTGACCAGCCCATCCCAGGCGTGGTCTTGCGCCCAGCCCAGTGGGGTCTCGGTGAGCGGCAGGCCCAGACTGTCGCCCGACCACCCGGCAACGAGGAGGCCCAGCGTCCAGGCGACGCCAATGATCGCCAGCGCCGATGGGCGCCGTTCGCGAATGATCCATGCCGCAGTGCCGGCAGCCACGAGTCCAGCGACCAGTTGGACGAGCGCGAACGGAAGCTGGGTCGACGAACCGTCGTTGAGGGCATGTGTGCCACCAACGATGACGCTCATTGCGACGAGCACGCGAATCCCATCTCGGCGCGAAAGACGCAGCGCCATCCAGATGAGGACGCCCACGAAGAGTCCGTTTACGGCGCCCAGGACGAATCCGAAGACTGCCGCGCCGACGCTCCACGCAGGTTCGCCGTAGTCGCCGTAGCTCCCCGGGAAGTGAAACACGAACCCGCCGCCGAGCAGGCCGAGTGTGATCGCCACGATCCACGCGAGCCGGGTGACCATGAGGCAGCTCCACTCTATCGAGGTTGCTATATCGCGTTGCGTTATATAGCCCGAGGTGACGGCTGTCAAGTGGGAGCTCGAAGACAGTGGGAGCTCGAAGAACCGCCTGGTGAGAGGTGGCGTCCCCCTCTACGCTTCGAGCAACGTCTGGCCCCGGTCTTCCCGCCGTTGCGGGCGCCGATGGACTGTGCGATGCCAGCAGCTCGGCGTCATCGTCGATCGACATGGTTCATCCCTCGGGGGTTGGGCGCGCCCAGCGCACGCACGGGCACGCTGGCTACCCCACCCGGCAGGCAATGCCTGCGACCGGGGCCCGGCGCTCGCAGGGTCCGGGCGGGCATGGCCTTGGCGCGGCCGTTTGCCCGATCGGGCACCGTTTGCCGCACCCTCGCTCGCCCGAGGGCCTCTCGCTTCCGGCAGGCCGGGCTGGGAGGCTTGCGGCTGCGGGCTCCGGCTTGGCCGTACGCTCGCGGGCTCATCCTGGGAGACGTCGCATGTTCCTGCCGCATGGCCACCTCGGGTAGGACGACCGCGCGCTCGGCCACTGTTGCGCCGCGGGCGCCCGCGCGCGTGCCCAGCCTGGGTGCGGCCCATGGCCGCCCGTCCGGCGCGTCGGGCGCAGCGGCCGGGCGATCACCCGAGATGGCCATCGCCCTTGGCGCCCTCGGCGACGGTGGACTGCCCGACCTGATCGACTCCCTCGACGACGCCAGCGGCCAGCGGCTGATCGGCGTGCTCCAGGCGACGGGCGGCAATGCCGCGGTCCAGCGCCGAATCGACATGGGGGCGGCGCCGGGCGAGAAGTCCGACACGGCCCCTGCCGTGGCCGCCAAGCCTGCTCCGCCCCCGGGTCCGGAGCAGCAGAAGGGCATCCTCGAGCAGATCAGGGACGTCCACACCAACTCGTGGGTTGGCCCCCTCGACGAGCTCAAGCTGGGCCGCCTGTGGAGCTCGTTCGGGAGCGCCCTGCCGGAGGTCTACGACGCCAACAAGGGGCTCTGGGACACCTCGCGTGACCGAGGTATGGACCTGACCGACATCGGGGTTCTCAACATGGCCCGGGGCGAGCTGGGCAGTGACGTCCGCGGCATCGCCCTCGAGTACCTCCAGAAGAACATGGCCGACGCCGTCAACGCCGAAAAGGAGCTCGGCTTCAAGAACCTGACCGAGACCTTCGTAGCTGCCTCCGAGGGCACCACCGGCCCCACCGACCAGGAAGTCGAGAAACGAAAGGACATCGAGTGGGCGGCCGTCCAGCTCCAGGAGCTGCGCACGGTCAAGGGCCGCCTGGAGATGCAGTACACGGGCTTTGTCGAGCTCCCCGACAGGACGGACCGCGAGGGGAACAACTACGGCGGCCTGTGGCCGGTCCGGTTCAGCCCCGGAAGTGGGCCGGCCATCCCGTGGGACGACCCGCGCGGGAAGAGCGCCAATGTCGAGCAGACGATGGTCCCGCACGAAGAGGTCATGACCCACTGGAAGGCCGTGACCGGGGCGCTTCTCGCCCTGGCCGACGAGCACCCCGTCCTGTTCACCGCCCTCCGGGAGGACAAGCTGGGCCAGATCTCCGGCGAGGACCCCAGCGATGACCCAGTCGGCGCCATGCAGGCGATGCTCGCGACCATGAAGGCATCGATCAGGGAGACCCAGGACAACGTCAGCTCCGGGTCGCTGGACTGGCAGGACCTCAAGCCGATCCACCGCCAGCTGCTGGAGGGGGAGCGCAAGGGGAAGCACCCCTGGAGCCACCCTGTCTACAAGGCGGCAGCCAAGGAATCGATCGGCGACTACGAGACCGGCAAGACAGTGGCGGACATCGGGATCGGGCTGGCCTCGGCGGTGATGTTCATCTTCGCCAGCGCAGCGAGCGGTGGAGCGGCGGCCCTCTTCCTCCTCGGGGGCCTGGGCCTGGGAGCCGGCAACGCGGCCTCCAAGTGGAAGAACTACGACGATCTGAAGGACGCGGCCCAGTCGGCAGCCAGCTCGACGACCGAGCTGGTGGGCAAGGATCAGGTCGATTCCGCGCTGCTCGACGCGATCCTCGAGAGCGCCTTCCTGGCCCTCGACGTGTGGCAGGCCGGCAAGGCCGGCGTGAAGCTGGCGGCCGGTGCAGCGGCCAAGCGGGCGGGCGCCAAGGCGGCCACCACCGAAGGCGTCGAGGAGCTGGCCAAGCAGATCGCCAAGGGGGTTGCTCCGGACGCCGCCGGCAAGGCCCTGGTTGAGCGTTCGATCATCGAGCAGGGCGTCGAGTCCACGATGAAGCGGATGGGGATCGACGACCCCATCGCGCTGGCTCGGCACGTCCCGCCAGGCTCGGCCGCGGCCGCCCGAATCGCCCAGTACGCCGAGGTGGCCGCCAAGCTTGGCAAGGACATTGACATTCCCAAGACCCTGAAGAACCTGGCCAAGGAGGCCACCCAGCGCGAGCTGGGCGAGCTCGACGGGATCGTGCGCCTCGCCGTCGAGCGCTACGGCCCGCTGGCCACGCTCCAGATGGCCGGCGGCTGGAAGAAGCTGGCCTCCGCCCTTGGCGCGGACTCCGGGGCCGGGAAGCTCCTACTGGCGTGGCGCGATTCGATCTACGCTGACCTCAAGACGTTCGTGAAGAACGAAGTCGGCGCTGTCACCGACGAGGAGCTCAACGCGTTCATCAAGGAAACCGGCACGAAGGGGAACTTCACCAACGACCTCGACATGTCGTTCCTCGGCAAGGACGCGGCGGCCCAGCGGAGCAAGGGGCTCCAGTTCCTGGCCGGGCGGGCGGGCCTCCCGGCGAACGCCGGGCTGCTGGATTCCATGCTGTACATCGGGCTGTTCACCGACCCGCGCCGGCTCCACCTCTTTGACAAGTTCCCCGACCTGGCGGCCGACCTGTCGAAGAAGACGGCGGCCTTCGAGGAGCAGCTGATCTGGAACGCCGAGCTACAGCGCGTGACCAAGAACGCCTCCCGGCACCAGCGCGTGCTGGACGCCATGGGCGAGCTGGGCATCAAGGAGATCCCCGAGTTCAAGCCGCTCAGCGAGCGGGCGGTCGACGTCCTGTCAGGCCAGCAGGACCGCCTCGTCGGGGAGATCGAGCAGCTGGCGGCCAAGGAGCCGCCCGACAAGGGCGCACTGGCCAGCAAGATGCTCGAGCTGGCCGAGACGCAGGCCCAGATCAACGTCAAGGAGGGCGGCGGCTACTTCTCGTCCGGCGGCGTCCGGCGATTCGTGACCGAGGATGCCAAGAGCCCGTTCCCTGGCTACGGCAAGGGCGAGGCGCCGGGCAAGCCGACCTCGATGGACTACACGGCGGCGCTCGACCAGGTCAGCAAGCTGCGCGACGCAGCGGAGAAGCTCGCCTCGGCTGCCGTGAAGGGGCCGGAGGGCCTGGCCGATGTCGCCGGCTCGATCAAGAGCATCGCCAAGTACGGCGATCGGTTCGTCGACGCCGCCAAGGCGGTGGGCCTGAAGCTACCGGACCCGGCCGTCTTCGACTCGATGGCCGGAGAGTTCCAGCGGATCCTGGGCATCGCCCGGCGCGAGACCGGCGAGACGCTCCAGGCGACCCTGAAGCAGGATTTCGACAAGCTGATCGGCCAGGTCAACGCAGCGGTCGGCCAGTTCGACCAGGTCCACATCGCTGTCCTCAAGGACCTCCGGACACAGGCCGGCATTGTCGGTCGCGAGGTGGTGGCCGCCGATGTCGTGAAGGCCACGCTGGCGCGTTATCGCTGGACGGTGTTCAAGTCAGTCCTGCTCCAGGAGGCGGGGTCGCTCGGCCGGCTGATCTCCGAGGCACTCGACGTGCCGGAAAACCTGGCTCCCCCAGGCGCCGCCCAGGCACCGGCGGGACCGCCGGCCACGCCGTAGCGCGCGGGCCGCCTATCCCGCCTACTGCGGAGCGGCCCGCGGCGACGGCGCAGCGCCTCTCGTCTCGCTGACTTCGCGCCGAAGATGCTCTAGGCTCGAAACGCCCTCGTGGGTGGGCTGCGGCAAATGCAATCGCCAGGATGCCACCGCCGATGTTCGCGATCACGACGGCCGTCTCGGACCCGACCGCGTCAAGGATCGCGGGCATATCGTCCATCAACGGTTGCCGACCAGCGGGCGTCCGATCAGTTCCTCGACGCGCGCAAGGCGGTAGCTCACCGCCCGTACGCCAACTCCGAGAATGCGGGCCGCGGATCGCACGTTCTGGCGAGCGGCGAAGTGGGTCTCGACGGTTCGGAGGAGTTTGCGACCGTAGCCGGGTGCGTCGAGGGTCCGGCCGAGCTCGCGCTCGACCACGGCACCAAGGAGCCGCTCGTCTGCCAGCGCACGTTCAAGCAACCGCCACCCGCGATTTGCACGGCGAGCAGCTTCACTCGAGGTCACGATCGGGAGCAAGATGTCGGGCGATGGCCACGTCCCGGAGCGACACCACGTTGGTCCAGATCGCACTTGCGATCGCACTCGCGGGCTGTGCACCGGGCCCGACGGTCACCAGCCAGGCCGGCCCCTCGACCGGGCCCTCGACGATCGCCCCTACGCACTCCCCCGCCCCGGCGACCGCTGAACCGGCAGCTGCACCGACCACCCGGCTCGACCCGCCGCCCGACCTGACGGCCGATCCGCTGATCTGGTTCGCACCCCTTCCGCCGCTCTCGATCGGGCCGGGCCGCCCATATACCGGCTCGGACGACTTCATGTCGCTCTTCACGCCCGACGCCGACTGGGGTCCCTCCGGCGACCGGATCGATGTCTTCAAGCTGTACGGCGAGTGGGTGGCCTACAAGGCGACACTCCCCGAACTTCAAGCGGTCGTCGAGACGCTGCGCCGCCGTGGCATCGCGCTCGCAGTTGAAGCCGGGCCGCTCGACGCGACCTCGACCTGCGGTCAGGGCATCGAGGGCTTCGCGGGCCGTGAGGAAGGCCTCCGCATCGCCAACCGCATCAGCGCCGCAGGCGGAAGGCTTGACCTCATCGGCATGGACGAGCCCTGGTACTACGGCCATGTCTACGACGGGCCGCGGGCGTGCCACTGGTCGCCAGAGCGGATTGCCAAGGGCGTCGTCGATTTCGTGGGCGCGATCCGGACGGTGTACCCGGACGTCATCGTCGGCGACACAGAGGCAGTGACCCGCGACCTGGACCCAGACCGGCTGGTGGCCTGGCTCGACGCGTACCGCGCTGTCGCTGGCGAACCGCTGCCATTCGTCCATCTCGATCTCGACTTCGGTCGTCCCGGCTGGCCCGAGATGGTCGCCGCCCTGCGCGCCGCCGGCGAGCAACGCGGCACGGCAGTCGGGCTCATTGTGTTCGGTGACCCGTCCGACGCGACCGACGCGGCCTGGTTCGGCACGGCCGCGGTGCGCATCCTCGCCGCCGGCGGGGCTGACGATCCGCCTGAGCACTTGCTCTTCCAGTCCTGGCAGGACCGACCCGACCTGGTCCTCCCGGCTGTCGGCGCGGAAACGTGGACCTGGTTCATCAGCCGCTATTCGACCGATCCGTCCTCGTTGGGCGAGCTCTTGCCACCGCCGAACCTCGCCACCGGCGTTGGAGCCCGAGCGAGTGCGTCGCTCTCTGGCGAGGGTCCAGGGCGCGCCGTCGACGGCGACCCCGGCACGGGCTGGAACGCCGGCACGAGTCCGCCGGCGTGGATCGAGATTGACCTCGGCCGCGGCCAAACGATCGGACTCGTGCGCCTGCGCGTGCAGCAACACCCAGCCGGTCGAACCGACCACCGCCTCCTCGGGCGGGGTCCCGGTACGAGCGGTGAGTGGGTCGAGCTCGCCCGGTTCCGCGAGGTCACAGAGGACCCGCAGTCACTCGAATGGCGGCCTGCGGCGCCCCGAGAAGGCATCCGCTACCTGAGGGTCCAGACGGTGGCGAGCCCGTCGTGGGTGGCATGGCGCGAGATCGAGGTCTACCCGCCGGAATAGCGCAGCGCCGAGGGCATCATCCCGGATCGTCGACCCGGACGATGAAGTGATGTTCAGGGTTCGTACAGTC
>JANNQZ010000003.1:0-1714 GCA_031401015.1 Chloroflexota bacterium
CGTGGCGGCAATCAACTCTTGCGAAAGGAGGTGAAGACTACGTGTGGCTGCTCTCCAATCTCGCGTCCTGGTTCCATGCTCGCTCCGACGAAGATGGCCAGGGGCTCGCTGAATACGCGCTCATCCTTGCTCTTATCGCGACGATGGCAATGAGCGCGAGGATCAGCGCGTATTCCGCAAGACCCTGGCCTTCCTCGTCACGATTGAGGAAATTCATGATGGCAAGATAGATGGACGTCATGATGTTGCAGCCTCCTGGATGAGTACGAAGGCCCCAATCGGGGACTCGGCCACTATAGGAGCGGGATCGCGGCCAGAACAGAGGCCCAATGGTACCGGCGACCCCCGACCTATTCGATGCCTGGCAGGATCCAGGTGGCTATGCCTCGGTGCCCGTCGATCACAACTCCGCGAGGAGGCGGAGTTCGGACCCATCCGCGGCGAGCTCGACGGTCAGGCCCAACGTCGCGGCACGCGCCTGGACCTCCCGCCAGGTCGTCGCCGGCAGCTTGACGATGGCATCGCGCTGGGCCGCCTCGGCCGCCGTGCGCGCATCGGCACGCCGGTCTTCCATCATCGCGGCGAGCGCCGGCGGCAAGTCCTTGCTGGCCGGCGCTTCTGTAACCGCTGGGGACCTGCCGGTTGCCGCGGACCGCGTGGCCGAGATCGTGACGTCGAGCTGGTCGGCCGACCACTCCAGCTTGAACGTCATCTGCTCCGCCCGGGCTACGAGGTAGCCAGTCAGGGTCTCATCGAGGATTCGAAACAGCCCGCTCTCGAGATCCATGGGCAGCCGCCGATCCTGGCCCATCGATTCGAACTCGACCGGCACGCCCGCCTTCCGACCACGATCACGTGCGGCCCGACGGAGCGTCGGAACGAGCCCCAGGTCGTCGAGGACCATCGGGCGGACCTCGAAGATGAACGACTTCGTGGCATCCAGCGTCTGCTGGACCATCCCAACGAGCAGCTGGACTTCTGCGTTGGCCCTGGCTGGGTCGCGCGTGACCAGGCGCTCCACGATCTGGGCCTGGAGCACGATGTTGGTGAGGCTCTGGGCGGGTCCGTCGTGCATCGCCCGAGCGATCTCCCGACGCATGTCCTCCTGGGCGCCGAGCAGGATGCGCGAGACCGCCGGCGGCAGCGACCCGATTGGGTCGGCCACCCCGCCGGGGACGGACCCGGACGCATCCGCGTTCGTCGACGCCCCCGCCGTTGTGTCGTTCGTTGCAGGCCAGGCGACCCAGGCCTCCACGTGGCCAGCCAGTGAGTCGCGAAAGCGCTTCAGGGCGCGTTGTTTGCCTTCGAGGACATCGACCTGTGACTCCATCAGGGCCGCGCGGCGGGTCATGAGGACCACCTGCGCGTTGAGCTCCGGCGCGTCCACGGCCACTTCTCCCCGGGCGCTCGCGGCGGCGACGGCGGCCGCGAGCTTGTCGGTCGCGGCGACCCTGCGCCCCTCGTGACGGATCACCTCGGCACGGGCCTGGGCGATCAGGAGATCGATCTCGTCAAGCTCGCGCTTGAGACCGGCAGCCTCCTCGGACATACTCGTCAGGATCTCGGCCGGGCTCGCCGGCGCGCGGGTCTCGATGGTCGCGGGGTCCGTCATCCTCGCCAGTCGATCAGTCTTCGGGCATCCGGATCCAGCCCTGGCGCATCGCGTAGACGACGGCCTGGGTCCGGTCGTTGACCGACAGCTTGCGCAGGATGG
>JANNQZ010000004.1:0-3355 GCA_031401015.1 Chloroflexota bacterium
GCCTGGCTCGGATCATTGCGTGAGCGGATGGATAGCTTGTCGTGCCAGCGTCGATAGGCCTTCGCTTCCGATCGTCGACTGATGAGCTGGCGGAACGTGGCGAGACGGCCCCACGAGGCCACGGCGACGTTCTCTGCCACCGGCCGGACCATGAATGCGCCACCGGCCTTGCGGTCGGCAGGCAGGAACCCGACCCCCGCTGCGACGCCCTCGACCGGGCCTGCGATCGTCGTGGGGCGGCCATCGATCTCCATCGTGCCGGCGGTGATCGGCCCCAGGCCATAGGCGGTCTCGCCGACCTCGGCCGCACCCGATCCAAGCTTGCCGTAAATGGCCACGGTCTCTCCGCGATGGACCTCCACGGAGACGTCACGGAACGTGTCACCGGACGCGGCCGCGGTCCAGCGGATCGCTGGATGGTCCCCGATGGGGCGGACCTGCGTCGTTGGACGCGGGATCTCCGAAATGTGGCGACCCACCATCGCCTCGATCATGGCCGCGCGATCGGTCTCCGCCACCGGCGCGAGCAGCGCCACGTGGCCATCGCGCAGGATCTGGACGCGGTCGGCGATGGCCGTCACCTCGTCGAGCCGGTGCGTGATGTAAATGATCGCGACGCCCTGATCGCGCAACCGTCGGACGAAGGTGAAGAGCGTCTCCGCCTCATGCTGCGACAGGGCCGCCGTTGGTTCGTCCAGGATCAGCAGTCGCGCTGAGCGCGACAGGGCACGGGCGATCTCGATGATCTGGCGCTCGCCGACCCGCAGTGTGGAGACCCGCCGGGCGGGGTCGATATCGACCCCCAGTTCATCGAGGATCGTGTGGGCGCGCCGGCTGACCGCCGGCCAGTCGACGATGCCCATCCGGTTGGGGATTCGCCCCAGCGAGATGTTCTCGGCGACGGTCAGGGTCGGGGCGTCCTGGAACTCCTGGAAGATGATGGCTACCCCGAGGTCGCGCGCCGCGATCGGGGTCAGTGACGGATGGGCAACGCCATCCACGACGATCTCGCCGCCATCGGGCGTGTAGTCGCCGGCGATGATCTTGACCAGCGTGGACTTGCCGGCCCCGTTCTCTCCGAGCAGGGCCAGCACGGAACCGCCGACAGCGTCGTGGTCCACCCCATGAAGGACCGCGACGCCGCCGAACGACTTGCGGATGCCTCGCGCCGCGAGGGCGAAGGTCATCTGATGCTCTTCTTTCGATGGGACCTCAGCAGGCTGGGGTCTCGGGATAGATCGAGCGGATGTTGTCCTTGTTGACGACCTCATGCACGGTGAAGATCTCCTTCGGGATCTCCTCGCCCTGCAGCTTCTTGACCATGTTCGGGATCAGCAGCGTCCCGTAGCGCTCCGGGTAGTAGGCCACGGACACGATGTAGTTCGGGTTGCAGGCGACGTCCTTCCAGATGGACGGGTCCGTGCCCTGGCCGCCGTAGTAGAGGTCCGTCTGGCGGCCGAGGGTGTTGGCCGCGCCAATCGCGCCGAGGATGCCGTCCTCGTTAATCGCCACCACGATGATCCGGTCACCGGGCAGCGCGCCAAGCAGGTTGGTCACCTGCTCGAGGGCCGGGTCCGTGCGGTCCGCGCCGTCGAGGATGTGCTCCTTGTCGGCCGGGATCGGACAGGACTCCTTGAAGCCATCGCGCCAGCCGCCCATCCGGGCCGTGTTGGCAGCGCCGGCAGCGCTCGACTCGAGCGAGACATACGCAGTGATGTCGCAGTCCCACTTCTCCTTGGCGTACTTGCCCAACTCGGCGCCGCCCAGGCGCCCGGCTTCGCGGTTATTGGCGCCCATGAAGGCAACCTGGCATGGGGGCTGGATGATGTCGATGGCGATCGTCGGGACATCGCCATACGCGGTGCAGATCTCCGGCGAGCTGTCCTGGAAGACCTGGAAATTCAGCACGCCCTCGACGCCCTGGACCTTCAGGTTCTGGGCGCAGGCCAACGCCTTGGCGGCGTCAATCTCGGAATCGCAGAAGGCGAGTTCCTGGCCGGCCTCGGTCGCGGCTCGCTTGATGCTGTCGGAGACGAGCTTCACGAACGGGACCGAGTCGCCAAGGGAGATATAGCCGATCTTGAAAGCGGCGGGCGGGGCCTCTGTGGCCGGGGCGGCAGTCGCCGGGGCGGCAGTCGCCGGGGCGGCGGTTGCCGGGGCGGCGGTAACCGGCTCAGCTGACGGGCTGGCTGCGGGGTTGCTGCACGCCGCGACCACGAGGGCCGTGACCGCGAACAGGATTGACCAACGAGCGAGCCTACGGCGCGCGTCGATCCGCGGGCGGGGTAGTTGCACGTTTCCTCCTCCAAATCCCTGAGAATATCCGCGCCCGTCGATCCAGAAATCCATACTGGAAACGTCGTCAGGGCCGGTCCGCGGAGCGTAGGCGGCGGCCCGGGTGGTGTCAAGTTTGGGCGCCGTTGGTCAGGATGCCCGCCGTCCGTGCGGAGCTGGATTGCCATCACCTGAGCGGGGATCACTTTGGACCGTTGGGGGGCCTCCGGTGGGACGCACAGTGAGCCAACCGACCAGCGAACCGGCCGAGACGAGGCGCTCGTCGGTCGCCTGGCACACCATGCGGACCAAACGACCGAGGAAGGGGCAGATCGGGCCCTGGAAGGGGCCTACGGAGGCCATGATCGTCGCTCCGTCGGTCGGATAGCTAGCCGGACGTTCCAGGGCGCGGCCGCTTCCAGGTTGGCGCCGCGCCGCGCCCGGCTACCTGCGCCGCTCCTGCGAGGCGCGCTTGTAGGACATTGCCACGTGGTCAGGCGCGGGATCGCGCGGAACTTGCATGAACTCGAGATTGGCCAGGCTCAGATCTTCACACCGTGCGCCTACCAGACGCGGGCCCGCACGCTTGCAATCGGACAGGCCACCACTGACCGGCCTCTGCCGACCGCTCTACCGACCGCCGGGGCGCTCCGGATCCGTGGGATGCGCGGCCAGCGGGATGACGTCGACATCGAGATACGGGTAGAACGGGAGAGATGCGATGGCGGCGTGGAGCGCCGTAGCGTCCTCGGCCTCCCAGAGGCCCCAGTTGGCGCGCCGGCCGGGAACTCGCCACATGCGACGAATCATGCCCGCTGCGGCTAGTTCCGCGCCGCGGGCACGCTCGGCAGTCGTGATCCGGGCGAGCTCGTCCGGGTCGCCGTCCGGGGGCCAGTTCACCTCGATATTGACCAGGAACTCCATGCTGCCCTCCCGCCCGCTGTCGATCTGCGCGCAGGCCCGTCGAGCCCGCGTCGTCGCGTCGCTATGATACGGGCTGGAAACGCTTGCACCTGCCGGGATGTCGCCCGGCCCGCGGCGTCGTCAGCTGGGGAGAGATGGATGGCCCGAATCCCGATCG
>JANNQZ010000005.1:0-5323 GCA_031401015.1 Chloroflexota bacterium
ACGAGGTTGCAGACCATCCCGGTGTGCTCGGGGCCGTAGCGGCCATAGACGTACTGGATGACCTCCTCGCGCCGCTTGGAACTGAAGTCGATATCAACGTCGGGGTAGGTCGTCCGGCCCTCGTTGATGAACCGCTCGAAGAGCAGGTTGTGGCGGATCGGCTCCACCCGGCTGATCCCCAGCACGTAGGTCACGATCGAGCCGGCCGCGCTTCCGCGCCCCTGCGCCGGGATCCCGCGCTCCTTCGCGAAGCGCATCAGGTCCCAGCAGATCAGGAAGAACTCGGCGAGGCCGGTCCGCTCGATCACGTCCAGTTCGTGGGCGAGCTGGCGGACGACCGGCGGGGTCAGCGGGTGATAGCGCCGGCGAGCGCCGTTCTGGCACAGCTCCACGAGATAGCTGAACGGGGTCTCCCCCTTCGGCACCGGGAAGCCCGGGAAGCGGTACTGCTCGAAGCCGAGATCCACCGAGCACGACGCCGCCAGCTCCGCCGCCGTCGTGATTCCTTCCGTCCAGGCGCGTCCGGCTCGCGGGTCCGCGGCCAGGAACGCAGGCTCCCCCGGCGGCAGCGCAGCCATCTCCGCACCTGACTTCAGGTACGACTCGCCATCCGGCCGGCGCAGATCGCCGAGCATATCGAGCGTCCGGCCGTGGCGGATCGCGGTCAGGACATCGGCCAGCTCACGATCCTCGCCCCGAGCGTAGTGGACGTCGTTGGTGACCACCACCGGCACGCCCAGCTCTGCGGCCAGCGCCGCCGATTCCGAGACGAGCCAATCGTCGTCGGGGAGCAGATGGTGGGCCAACTCGATGAAGAAGCCGCTCGATGCCGGGCCGTCGCCGCGTCCGAACAGGGCGGCATACCGTTCGGCCGCCGCGCGCGCACCCGCCCGATCGCCCGCCCGAAGCCGGCGGGCCAGTTCCCCTTCGCCACAGCCCGACAGCGCCACCAGTCCTTCGGTGTGCTCGGCAAGCAGCGCCTGGCTGAACCGGGGCACGCCCTTCGTGCCCGCCATGTTGGCCCGCGAGACGAGCCGGCACAGGCTCCGCCAGCCGACCTGCGAGCGAGCCAGCAGCACGAGATGCGGCCCGCGGGTCCGCTCGCGGATCCCTCGCAGATCCTCCTTGACCGGGTCGCGGTGGCCGGGAAGGAGGGTACGGGGCGAGCGAGGGCGGACCGGGAGACCCTCGGCGACATCGGGAAGCGGCCTGCCGTCAGCCGCCTCACGAGGGCCATGCCGTGAGCCCCGATTTCGCAGCCGGCGCGGCGCCAGCACGATCCCGTCAGGATCCGGAGCCGCGGGGTCCAGCAATTCGATCTCGAGCCCGACCACCGGATGGAGTCCAGCCGCGTGCGCGGCGCTGGCAAAGCGGACCGCCCCATAGAGCCCGGCGTGATCCGTGACGGCGAGGCCGGTCAGCCCCAGCTCCACCGCTCGCTCGATCAGGTCGGCTGGCGCCGAAGCGCCATCGAGAAACGAGAAGTTGGTGTGACAGTGGAGTTCCGCGTATCGGACCTGGACCATGGATCGCCTCCGTTTGGGGGCGGACTGGGACAGACTTGGGGGCCCGCCATCATAGAACAAACGTTCTGTGTGTGATCGTGAAACACGACCGACCGGGTCGGCGTCTCAACGGCGTGCACGCACCTCCGCGCCAGATCGCGTACACGATCGTTCGGATCGTGGCGATGGTCGCGCTGGCGATGCTGCTGATCCTGGGACTCTTTCCCGCGGCGCTCGCGGCCCAGGCAGCGCACACCTGACGCATCACCCACGTCTCCGCAGCCTGGGGGCTCCGGACGACCCAACAGGACCCCGTCGCATTGGGGGCGACGGGGTCCTGCCACGTTCAGGGCTACGATGAAACACATGACCGCTGCCCAGCCGCGCCGCTCCCGATCGAACCGGCGCCTCCTCGCGATGTGGTTCGGCGTCGTGGCATCGATCGTCGTCGGCGCATGCAGCCCAACCGCCCCGCCAAGCCCCTCCCCCACGTCGGTTGCCTCGGTCGAGCCGTCGCCGGCCACCACGAACGCCGCCAGCCCGGAACCCGAAGTCGGGCAGACCGACACCGACTGGGGCCGCATCTGGGATGCCGTGCCCGCCGACTTCCCGGTCTACCCGGGGGCGACACCTGCCGAGGAAGCCGCGTCCGGCCCGGTGTCGGCCACCTTTGTACTCGATGACGGCGACCCGAAGGACGTGGCCACCTGGATGCAGAACGAGCTCGAGCGCGGCGGGTACAAGACGGATGCCCTGAACGGCCCGCTCGAAGACGGGAGCTTTGTCCTCGAAATGGCCCGTGCCCAGGATTGTCAGGTCGAGGTCGCCGTCGCCCCTCTCGGCGGGTTGGTCACGATCAATGTGCGATACAGCGCTACATGCCAGGGTCCGTGAGGAGAGGCCGCGGGTGGGCGCCTTTCGCCGCGGGTGCGACTGCTGGTCGACAGCAGGCACTCAGTGGCCGCGGGCCGGTCTCCAGCTACCTGGAACGCGACTGGGAGTCGCGCAACCAGGGCGACGAGGCCCGCCGTGAGGCGCTCGGTGTCTCGCGTCGACCCACAGTCGCACTCGGAACCAACGGGCAGCCACGCGCGCAGCACCACCGTAACCCGCTGGCCCTCAGTCGTAGAGCCGCTCGAGATGCCATGAGCCGTCGACGCGATCGAGATAGACGAGCGCCAGCCAGCGGTCACCGGCCACCTTGAAGTAGTCACGCGCGATCGGGCCGCGCCACCAGGCCTCCTCGACGCGCCAGCGATTGCAGACCTCGACGGGTTCGCGCCGGCCGTTCCAGCGGATCGCGACGAGCCCCCCGTCCTCGCCCAGCTCGGCCTCGATCGGCGGGTGTTCGCGCAGGAGGCGAGTCATCGTGGCACTCCCCGAGCGCCCGCCGCTCCGCCTGCCCCCGAGGTCACCCGTTCGCCCGCCGCCCGCCGTTCGCCCGAGGCGACCGGTCGCCAACCCCAGCGCATCTCGGGCAGTGGTGCCTCCAGGTCGGTCAGGACGACTCGCCGGACGCGGTCCTCTCCGTAGGTCAGGGCAAGCCGAGCCAACTGCCATTCGAGCCGGGCGCCGCGGGCGGCCTGCGGCGTGAAGAGCAGGAGCTGCTGGCCGGCCGCCGGGACCGTGCCGTCCAGCTCCAGGGCCAGACGTGCGACCGCGGCCGGCGGCGGGGTTCGCTCGAGCCGGGCGAACAGGAGTCGCTCGATGGCCTCAGCGTCGGAGGTCGGCTCCGGGAAGCGCTGCTCCACGTCCAGCTCGGACGGTGTCCCCGCGCGGGCGAACGCGAGATCCAGGTCCAGGTGGAGATGGGCGCTCGAGGCTGCCAGGCCGCGCGCGGTCAACTGGCCCGCGAGTGCCGAGGCAACTCGATGAAGGACGAATCGAAGCGGCTCGAGGTTCTCCGTCGCGGGTTCGATCGGGAGCGCGAGCGTCAGCCGCTCCGGTGCCCGGCGCGGCCGGAAGGGCTCCAGTTCCTCACCGCGGGCCCGGGCATGAATCCGGGCCCCCTCCTCACCAAACCGGGCGATCAGGGCCGACCGGGCGAGCTCGGCGATGGCCTCGATCCGGCGCAGGCCAAACCGCGCCAACCGGGCCCCGATATCTGGATCGGGAGTCAGGAGCCGCGACGGATACGGGGCCAGAAAGGCAGCCTCTCCCCCGACTGGCACGATGACCGGGGCGCCCGGCCGGGCATGGATCGCGGCGATCGTGGCCGTGAACCGGGTCCCGGCGATTCCGGCCCAGACCGAGCCGGCTGCGCCCGAGCCAGCCACGGCAAGCGAGCCCTCGAGCGCCGCGGCCAGCCGCTCGACGAGAACCGGCTCGGCACCCCACAGCGGCTCGAGACCATCGACCTGCACCTCGAACAGCCCGAAGGCCGGATCGCCCGGCTCCGCGCTACCGGCCACGCCCGGGCTGAACGTACCGAGCACCTCGAAAGCGGCTTCGGCGCTCGCCCGGTCCGCCCCGGGATCCGGATCGATGAAGGTCGCCTCAGGAACGAGCCGATGAGCGCTCCCGAGCGGCATCCCCCGTCGAACGCCCAGCGCCCGGGCCTCCGGGTTCGCGTCGATGACCGAGCCCGGATCCCACGGCCGACCGCCCAGGATGAGCGGGCCGGGCGGGAAGGGCCCGGAGGCTCGCGCCTGGGCGAGTGCGAGGGGGAGGTGTGGCCGGTAGAGGTGGAGCAGTCGCATCGCGGTGGGTCCGTTCGAGCTGGATCGCGGGGGCTGGATCGGGGGCTTCATCAAGCAGGAGGTCGTCCCGGCGGAGGCACGCGTCACGCTCGCCACCCTCTGCATAGAGGATCCGGAGCGTCGCCCGGCGCCCCGGCGGGCCGTAGCGGTTCCGGGCAACCAGCACCTCCGTGCGCTGACCGACGATGTCGCGCCCAAGGCGAACCCACGAGCGCCGGGAGAGTTCCAGGCGCAGGCTCGTCGCTTCGGCAACCGCACCCGCCAGACCACCAGCCAGCCCCGGCGGCTCCAGCACGATGAACAGCGTCTCCGCTCGCCGGGCGAGGGCGGCAAGACGTCCGAGCCGGTCGGCGATGGCGGCCGGACGGTCCGTGGCCGCAAGACGCCCGCCGGGCAGGTCCAGGACGAGCAGGTCCACCGAGCGCCCGGCAAGCAGCGCGCCACCGATGGCCAGGCCCTCGCCGAGCGTCTCCGGGGTGATGACCACGAGCCACTCCAGGTGAACGCCCCGGGCGACCGCCTCGACCGGATCGAAACTGCGCGAGAGATCGAGCCAGGCCACGATGGCGCCCGTGGCCTGGGCCTCCGCAGCGAGCCGGAGCACGAGCGTCGTCCGGCCGCTCGAGCCGTCACCGCGGATGGCCACGCTCGCCGAACGCGGCAGGCCGCCAGGCCCCAGGATCGCGTCGAGCGCGGCAAACCCGGTCCGGATGATCCGCTCGTTCGGGTCCGATTTCAGGTCCGGTCTCGGCGCTGGTTCGGGCGACGCCATGGCCGCCACGGGCGCCAGGGCAAGGGCGCCATCCGTGGCACGCTCCGCGATCCGTGGAGCTGCCGCTCCCCACCGAGCCTGGAGGCTCGCCACGGCTGCCGTCACGTCTGCGGGGAGGGCCGTCATCCATTCAAGATAGAACACCTGTTCTAACGAATCAAGCGGTCGCTCCTGGAGGCGCTGACGATGATTCGAGCGGAGTTACTACCCGGCGGCGCTCAGGAAGGTGAATGTCCCGAGCACTGTTAGGAAGAGCGCCCGGTCCGCACCCTCCGTTCCCGCCAAGTTCGCATAGGAGATTTCGTAGGCCCTTCCGTTGCGTACGCAGATCGCCGTGAGTTGATAGA
>JANNQZ010000006.1:0-4570 GCA_031401015.1 Chloroflexota bacterium
AGCCGGTCGTCCTCGAGCTCGATCAGGAGCCGAGCCACCTCGTAGTCGAGCTCGGACGCCGCTAGTCCCCGTGGATCCGGACCGGGCCTGGCTGCGAGTGCCCGGGCCAGCGCGGCGGTTTCGTCGTCGAGCGAGAGGAGCAGCGATTCCCACTGGAACGGCGGATGGATTCCCTGCTCGTCGGGGGCGCGCTGGAGCACGATCATCCGGAACAATTCACGGGCGACCGTGCTCGGGAGCTGGTCCGGGCCGAGCTCCGCCACGACCCGAAGCTGCTGGTCGGGGACGAGCAGCATGAGTCGCAGCAACTCCACTTCGACCGGCGTGATGGCACGAAGGATGTCGCGGATCGGCAGGGCGTCGGGCGAAGCGAGGACCGCGTCCACCGTGAATCGGCCCTCGGCCCCGGCCGCGCCTGCCGAGCCAGCTGATCGGCCCTGGGCAATCGGGTTCCGGTCCGGGCGCTCCAGGACCTGGCGCAGGACCCGTTCCTCAACGCCAGAGACGCGGCGAACCTCGCCCAGTGCTTCATCGCGGCGCAGGGGGTCCGCGATCTCGCGAAGGGCGGGCATGACCGCCTCCACGAAGCCGATCCGCCCGGAACTGGTCTTGAGGTCGAACCGGCCAGCATGATGGCCGACGAGGTATTCGACGAGCGGCTTCGCCCTCGTGACCGCAGTCTCCCAGGCGGCGGGCGAATCGCGCAACAACTCGTCCGGGTCCTTGCCGTCCGGCAGCCGCACGACGCGGACGTCTTCCAGCTTCACGCCCGAAGTATCGCCCTGGAGCTGTCCGATGAGTCCCGCCAGGGCCGTCACCCCGAGCGTGCCGGCCTTTTCGCCGGCAGCATCCACGTCATATGCCAACGCGATCCGGCTGGTGTATCGGGTGAGCAGGGCGACATGACCCGGGGTGAGCGCCGTTCCGAGGCTGGCCACGACATTGTCGAAGCCGGCCTGGTGCGCCATCAGGGCGTCCGTGTAGCCTTCGACGATGACGGCTTGGCCGCGGCGCCGGATCGGACCCTTGGCCTTGTCGATGAGATAGAGCGTCCGACTCTTGTCGAACAGCGGCGTCGCCGCCGAGTTGAGGTACTTTGGCCCGTCGCCTTCGAGCAGCCGCCCGCCCACGCCGACGGCGTGGCCGCTCTGGTCACGGATCGGGAAGAGCACGCGCGACCGGAACTTGTCGTAGGCACCGCCACGCCCGCCCTGGCGTGGCGCGGCCAGGCCCACCTCCACCAGCTCATCGGGCCGCACGTCACGCTTGGAGCCGAGGGCCCGGGTCATCTGGTCCCAGCCGGCGGGCGCCCAGCCGAGCTGGTGCGTGGCAATCGTCTCGTCGGTGAACCCCCGACCGTGGAGATAGTCCAGGGCGACTGTGCCGGCCTTCGACTGCGTCAGCACGGCGTGATAGAACGCGATCGCGTGATCGAGCACCTGGCGCAATCGAGCCTTGTGCGCATCGTCTCGCTTGGTGCGTTCGTCGATCTCAACGCCGGCGCGCGTGGCCAGCGTCCGGAGTGCCTCGGGGAAGGTGACGCCGTCGCGCTGCATCACGAAGCTGAAGATGTCGCCCCCCAATCCGCATCCAAAGCAATGCCACGTGTCGCGGCCCGGCGTCACCACGAACGACGGCGTCTTCTCACCGTGAAATGGGCATAGGCCCTTCCAGGTGGTGCCCGCCTTCTTCAGGCTGACCGAATCGCCGACCACATCGACGACCGCCAGCCTGCTCTTTACCTCGGCTGCAACACCGACCGCCAAGATCCGCGCCCCTGACCCGAACACACCTGTGGGCCTGTCAAGTCTTGACAAGCCCAAGTTGCTGCATCTTGCGTCGTCGAGTCGCCGTTTGTCAACCCTCTTGTCAATACTCCATGGGGGTATTTCTCCGTTTCAGACGAGCTCCAGCGGCGATGACACGAGGTACCGGCATCGCCGTTCGACCCCTCCTGCCCGATGAGGCCGGGGGCGCGTTCGACGCGCTGTAGGCAGAGCGGCGGCCACCCGGGACGGATGACTCGGATAGACTGCTCCGGCTCCGCACAGGTCGAGCGGCGTGGGCGCAGCCAGTACGAGGAGCCGTCGTTCCCATGCCTTCATCGCAGCCGGCCGCTTCTCTGAGCCGCGAGCCCGCCACGGTGCGCGTCGCAATGTGGAGCGCACGTCATCGCTGGTCCGTGGTGGTCTTCTGGTTTGCCGCGACGATCGGGCTCTTCGCGCTGAGCCTGGCGATGGGTGGGATTGCCGCCGACGACGCCAGCGGCAATCCCAGCGATCAGCAACTAGAGGCGAGCGAGGCCTACGACGTCTTCAACGCTGGCGGCACCAACGACCCATTCGAGAGCTTTGTCGTGGTCATTGATGGCGGACCCGGGGCGATCACCGATCCCGAATATCAGCGAGCGATCGGCGACCTCGTCACCGATCTCCGCGCGTCGAGCGTGGCGATCGACGGGCCGGACACGCCTACCTTCGAACAGATCCCGAACCCGTTTGAGGCGCCGCCGGCCGCGGGATTGGTGTCGGCCGATGGAACGACGACTCGGATCGTCGCAAGGATTGCCGGTGATGACGAGCGGGTCAGCGCGCTGCTCGAACCCATTCTGCCGATCATCGATGCGGCCCGGGCCGCCCATCCCGAACTGACCATCCACGTCGTCAGCAGGACCTTCATCAACGACGACATCAATGAGCTGATCTCGTCCGGCCTGGACGATTCACTGAAACTGACGCTCCCGCTTACGTTCTTCATTCTGCTGCTGGCGTTCGGGGCGATCGTGGCGTCGGTGGTGCCCCTGATCCTGGCCGTGACATCGCTCGTGGCGGCATTCGGGATCATGGGCATCTACAGCCAGCTGGTCGGCCCGGTCAGCCCAAACGCCACGCAACTTATCGTATTGATCGGGCTGGCGGTGGCGGTCGACTACAGCCTGTTCATGATCACCCGCTTCCGGGTGGAGCGGCGGGCCGGTCGCGCCAGATCGAAGGCGATCGAGATCTCCAGCAGCACCGCCGGACGGGCGGTCTTCTTCTCCGGTCTCGCCGTGATGATCTCGCTGGCGGGCCTGGTCACACTGGGCGTGTCGCTGTTCACGTCCATGGCGATCGGAACCATCTCCGTGGTGCTGGTGTCCGTGATCGGCAGCCTGACCTTCCTGCCGGCGTCGCTGGCCATCCTGGGCGATCGGGTGAACCTTGGCCGGCCGTCAACCTGGGTCCCCCGTTTCGCCGCCGGCCTTCCCCTGGGGTCGGCTAGCCGCTGGGGTCGCTCGGCACTCAATTGGCTCGACCACCGCTCGGACCGCCATGAAGGCGCCGGATTCTGGGGACGCCTCGTGACCGCGGTGATGGCACGTCCGATCCGGCTGACGGTGGTGTCCGCCGTCCTGCTGCTGGCCGTGGCGGCGCCAGTCCTCAACCTGCGCACGGGGACCACGGACATCACTGCCTTTCCGGACTCGATCGATGGCGTGGCCGGGATCAAACTGCTTGACGAGAAGTGGCCGGAGGGAACGGATCTTCAGCTGGCCGTCGTAGTGACGAAGGCCGACGAGGCGGCGACGCAGGCCGCCATCGAGCGTTTGAAGGTCGAGGGCCTCAAGCTCGACGGCCTGCACGAGCCGGTCGAGGTGACGCCGTCACGTGACGGCAAGGCCGCCCTGATCTCGTTCACGATGGCCGGCGGCCAGAACGACGAGGTGAACCGGGACCTGGTTCGGCAGATACGGAGCCAGGTGAACCCGTCGGTCTTCGGAGGACTGGCCGAGGTCCGCACGTATGTGACTGGGGGCGCGGCGTTCTCGGTTGACGTGACCAAGGTCTACGCCGATGGCGTGCCGACGATCTTCGCGTTCGTCCTCGGCCTGTCGTTCCTGCTGATGCTGGTGGCGTTCCATTCCGTCGTGATCCCGATCAAGGCGATCCTGCTCAACCTGCTGTCGACCGCAGCCGCCTATGGGATTCTCGTCCTGGTCTTCCAGGATGGCTGGCTGGCCGAGCCGCTGGGGATCACGCCGAGCGGGGTGATCGAAAGCTGGGTGCCCCTGTTCATCTTCACGATCCTGTTCGGACTATCGATGGACTACCACCTGTTCATCCTCACCCGGATCAAGGAGGCCCGCGATCGCGGGCTCGAATCGCGCGCTGCGGTCGCGACGGGAATCTCCGTCACATCAGGGACGATCACCAGCGCCGCCTCGATCATGGTCGTCGTCTTTGCCGTGTTCGTGACCCTCAAGTTCGTGTTCATTCAGCAGCTCGGGCTGGGTCTGGCCGTAGCCGTGTTCATTGATGCGACGGTGATCCGGAGCGTCCTGCTGCCCGCGTCCATGACGCTGCTCGGCGACTGGAACTGGTGGATGCCACGTTGGCTGGACTGGATCCCGCGGGTCACGATCGAGGGCGACCCGGAGGTGTCGGTGCAGGAAGTCGAGGGGGCAGCGACACCCGCGTGAGGCGGGGCATCGGCCTCGGACATCGGCCGCGCGAGCCCGGGCAACTTGAAGCCAGTCAAGACCTGCTCGTCATGATCCGGACTACCCCTCGCGGGCGATTGGTTCCAGATC
>JANNQZ010000007.1:0-6134 GCA_031401015.1 Chloroflexota bacterium
CGTGGACCTGCACCTCTATACGTTCAACGCCGTGGACGCGTTCGAGGCCTGGAGGCGGGCATACTTGGAGAGGCTCCGCACCGGGATGGCGATCCCGGCTTGACCCGGACACGTGAGGCGCTCGTCGAGGCGTTCGCGTCATTCCCGTCGCGGCTGGCGGCTGCGGCAAGGATCGCCGCCCCGCCACCGCCCGCCGAATGGAGCGTCGCCGAGATCACCCGCCACCTGATCGCGGTCGAGGTCGAGGTATGGTCGGCGCGCTTCGCGCAGGTCGCCTCCGAGGACGAGCCGCGCTGGGCCTGGACGGAGCCGGGTCTGGCGTTGGGGTTTGACGGCGAAACGCTCGACTCGATCCTCGCAGCGTTCGCGGCGGCGCGGGCGACCACCGTCGCGGTCGTCCACACGCTCGATGCGGTGGGGTGGTCGCGTGCCGGGATCCATGCCACGTACGGCCGGCTTGATATCGCGGGTCTATTGCGATTGGCTACGGACCACGACGCCGAACATCTCGAGGCGATCGGGCTGGCCTGGTGAAGCGTCGCCCTTGACCTGCGGCACGTCATCGGGTCGTCGCGAACCCGTGGCAAGGTGCGTGTGCGCGTCGTGCCGTTGACCCGCTGGAGCCACCACCTTGCCATCCGTCGCCGCACGCCTTGGAGTCCTGTGTCTTCTGATCGCCGCCTGCGCGCCCGGCCCATCGAAGCTGGTTCAATCGCCATCCCCGGCTGCGTCATCCCCGGACGCGCCATCCCCGGACGCGCTTACTCCCGGCCCTCAGTCGGCCTTTCCTTCACCGCCGACCGCACCTGACGGTCCGCTCGAACCAGCGGTCAGGACTGCGCTGGACGTGTTCGTGACCGCGCTCCTGGCCCGTGACTTCGACGAAGCAGCCCTCGAGACGGTGGCCGCCTCGGGTGATGCGCGCCTTGGCTGGTTCGTTTCCGACCTGCTGCGGTTCCTCCAGGGGACCGATCGGCAGGGCGCGCTCGTCTGGGCGTTCGAGACGCTCACCGGCATCGGTCCGCGGGACGACCCGGCAATGGCCGCCAGCCCGTGGCGGAGCGTGACCGACATGCTCATCGCCTGGGACCTCCCGGCGCCGCCCAGGTACCGGGAGATCAAGGCCCGGATCTTCGTGGAGGTCGAACCCGGGTGGGAGCCCTTCTTCGCCGACGCCGACGCGGCCATCGACTGGCGCCACCTGTCGTGGGGTGGCGTGCTGATCGACGACCGACCCCTCGGCGAGTCCGAACCGTGCGAGCGCGGCTGCATCCCCGCGCTCGACGACCCGGTCATGACACCGGCCGCCGAGGGCGACTGGTATCCGGATCAGCGGATCGTGTTCGGACTGGTCATCGGCGCCGAAGCGGTGGCCCTCCCACGAAACATCATGGAGATCCACGAGATGGTGAACATGACCGTCGGTGGGCGCCGCCTTGGCATCCCGTACTGCACGCTGTGCGGGTCGGCCCAGGCCTACTTCACCGATTCGGTCCCGGCTGGAATCGCCGTTCCCGTGCTGCGCACGTCCGGGCTCCTCGTCCGCTCGAACAAGGTCATGTTCGACCTCGAGACAAGCTCCGTGTTCGACACGTTCACCGGCGAGGCGTTGTCGGGGCCGCTCCAGGATGCCGGAGTCGTCCTGGAGCAGGCCTCGGTCGTGGTGACGACATGGGGGGAGTGGAAGGCAGCCCACCCGGACACCCGGATCGTGGCCAGGGACGGCGGGATCGGCCGAGACTACCCATTGGATCCGCTGCGCGGCCGGGACGACAACGGGCCAATCTTCCCGATCGGCGACGTGGACCCACGGCTGCCCGTCCAGGCGAACATCGTCGGAGTCATCAGTCCCGACGGCACCCCGGTGGCGTTCCCGGTGGACCAGGCGCGCGCGGCCCTCGCCGAGGGTCGGGACGTGGTATTCCGCGACCTCGAAGTCCTAGGCGACGGAGGCGGCCTGCGCGTCCGGGTGCGGGGCGGCGACGAGCTGCCGGCGCACCAGGCGTTCTGGTTCGCCTGGAGCCAGTTTCATCCTGAGACGGTGGTCTGGACGCCACTCGCTCGATAAGCCTACGAAGCAGGCACGGTCTGCCCGATTAGCGCCCGGGCGATGTTCAGGGCCTCTTCCATCGGCATCGCGGCGCCCTCGGCGATGAGGCCGTCGGCCGCGTCACCCAGACGCTCACGGGCGACATCTGCCGGGTCGGGCACGTGCAGGATCTTCAACGCCGCATTGGTGATGCCTGTCGCCTCGCTTGCTGCAGCAGCGGCGCCGGCCAGGCGGGCGCCGGTCGCCGGGTCGTCCGAACGCAACGCGAGGTGGGCGGCCATGGCCAGCCCCGCGATCTGATCACTCATGACGCCGGACGAGAGGCGCATCGATTCGCCGAGGTACGCCCGGCCGACCTCGAGGTCGTCGATGAAGATCGAGGCGACCGCCATCAGCATCAGGCTGTCGCGCGCCCGGATGGCAACCCCGAGTCGTCGAAACTCCGCAAGGTTCAGCGTCTCGAGGTCACGCGCGGCCCGGTAGTCGCCGGCGAGCATCCGGACCAGGACGAGCGCCTGTCGAGTGCGGACCATGCCCGCGGAATCATCCAGCCGCTCGAATAGGGCAAGAGCGATCTCCTCGTGCTCGCGGACCAGCGCGATGTCCTGGTCGGCCATGCCGAGGAACCCGAACTCGTAATGCGCCTCAGCCAGAACCGCGTCGTCACCCAGGGCACGGGCAAGGTCGAGGCGCTCCGTGTAGTAGGCCCGGCAATTGGCGAAGTCACCGTTCCAGTAGGCCAGGCCGCCCGCCGCCGACAGCGCACCGATCCTCGCGCGGACATCGCCCCCATTCGGATGGGCCAACAACTCGGTGATCCAGGCGAGGCCTTCGGTGAGGCGGGCCCGAAACTGCCAGAACCGCCAGATGGCCCCGGCGATGCGCATGCCCAGGTCGGGCTCGCCGACGTCGAGCGACCAGCGCAGCGCGGATCGCAGGTTGTGTTCCTCGTGGTCCAGGATGTCGAGCCAGTCGTCGGCCTCGGCCCTGCCCAGATGAGGGCCCGCCTGCTCGGCGACACCCAGGTAGGTGAGGGCGTGCCGTCGCTCGCAATCCGGTCGCTCGCCCGCCTGGTCGAGCCGCTCCAGCGCGTACTCGCGGATGAGGACGTGGCGCCCGAATCTTGGTTCGCCATGATCGGTGGCGCCGATCCTGACCAGACTCTTGTCGGCCATCGACTCCAGACCGGCGACGACCTCCGTCGAAAGCTCGCGACCGGGATCGACGACAGCCTCCGCCGCGTCGGCGGTCCAGCCACCGTTGAAGACCGCCAGCCGCCGAAAGATGACCTGCTCGTCTGCCGCCAGCAGATCGTGGCTCCAGGTGATGGTTCCGCGCAGCGTGCGCTGCCGCTCGGGGAGATCGCGGGCGCCGCCTGCCAGCAGGTCAAGGCTTCGTCCGAGTCGCTCGAGGATCGTCGCCGGGGACAGCAGCCGAGTCCGCGCGGCCGCCAATTCGATCGCCAGCGGCAGGCCCTCCAGGCGGTCGACGATCTGGCGAATGACGTCGACTGCGCTCGCTCGCTCCGCGCCCGCAGGGTCGGCCTGGTGCGCCTGGGCGCGGTCCAGGAACAGCTCGACCCCTTCCTCGCGATCGAGCGGCGGAACGACGTACTCGCGCTCGCCGCTTACGCGCAGGATCTCGCGGCTGGTGACGATCAGGCGCAGTCCGGCCGACTCGCGCAGGAGCGTCGCCACAACCATGGCGGCCTCAGGCAGGAGCTGCTCCAGGTTGTCGAGGACCAGCAGCGCCTCGACCGAGCGCAGGTGATCGCGGAGCCTCGAGGCGATCGAGACGCCAGGCTCCTCGCGAACGCCAAGCTCGGCGGCGATGATCCCAACGACGAGCGCCGGATCGCGGACCGGGGCGAGATCGACGAACCAGGTTCCACCCCGGAAGCGCGGTCGAATCGCCTCCGCGAGACTCACGCCGAGGCGCGTCTTTCCGGTCCCGCCCGGCCCGGTGAGGGTCAGCAGACGGGTCGTCTGCATCACCCCGGCCAGCTTTGCGACCTCCGCCTCACGACCGACGAAGCGGGTCGGCAACGATGGCAGGTTGGACGGCAGATCCTCCGTTCGGAGCGGCCGGGCATCGTCGGTCACGCCCGGCAGCACGACACGATAGAGCGGACGCGGATCGTCGAAGTCCTTGAGCCGGCGCACTCCCTCATCGACGATCGTCGCGCCGCTCGGCACCAAAGTAGCGGGATCGGCGACCAGGCCCTGGTGCGTTATCCCCGAGATGACGATCTGCCCGCCGTTCCCTGCAGCCGCGACCCGGGCGGCGTAGTGGACGTCGATCCCGACGTAGTCCTGTTTCGAGTCGGTCAGCCGGCCATCCCCGGTGTGGATCCCGATCCGGACGAGGACGCCGTGTCCGGACCGGCCAAGCGCTCCACCGGCGAGGTTCATCGCCATGTCGATCGCCGCCCCAACCGCGCTGCCAGCGTCCGTGAAGACCGCGAACGCGCCGTCGCCCTCGTGCTTGACGACCACGCCGCCGCGGCCATAGACCATCGAGTCGACCAGCCGATCGTGATCGCGCAGCAATCCGGCCCAGGCGTCGTCGCCGAGTCGGTGGGCGTGACGCGTGGATCCCTCGATATCGCTGAACAGGAATGTGACGCGGCCGGTCGGCAGGTCCATTCCTGGGCGTCAGTTCCCTCCGCGACGCGCGCGTCGGATCTGGTCGGCGTGCTCGTGGCTGTGCTTCGCATAGATCGCCAGCCACCTGTCCACCGAGTAGGCGCCAGACTCGCTGTGGGTGCCCGTCCGAGCCCACTCCTCGGCCGTCAGTGTGCCGAGGAGCTGGAGGCTGGCTGCCCGCACCGCGCGCAGGACGGCGAGCGATGGTTCGATCGGGCGATCGTAGTGGAGGCGGCGCGCCCATTCAGGTTCGTCGTAGCCGGCGATGACCGCGTTATCCTCGGCCAGGAGTCGGCGCAGGCGGATGTACGCCATCGATTCGCTGTCGGCAAGGTGGTGAATGACTTCCCGGGGCGACCACTCGTCCGGTGACGGGCCCCGCTCCAGTTCCGAGTCGCTGATCCCGGCCACGGCGTCATCAACGTCGGCGGCCCCGGTCGCGTAGCGCTCGAGCAGAGCGTGGCGGTCCGCGTCGCTCATCGGAGATGCGGGCGGGACGCGCTCCGTGCCATCGCGGCACGATACACGACTTGACCTCGCTGGCCACGACCGACTTCGATCGAGCGATCCACGCTTCCGTTCAAGCAGAAAGCCGGTCGGGCGATCAGCCGGTCGGGCGACCAGCGCTAGCGTTGACGACCTCCGAGCGCGGCCGTATCCTAATCCCGACGAAATCACTCGGGATTGAGGATCGTACCCTGACCGCTCCTGCGACCACACCACCCACCACGACCCAGCGGCCCACCTTCCATGGCACAGGCGCGATCGCCTTCAGCACGAAGGGCGAATATGGCGTCCGACTGATGGTCCAGCTCGGGCGTCACTTCGGGACCGGCCCGGCGTCGCTGGCGGAGATCGCGGCGGAAGAGGATCTGCCCCGCGCCTACCTGGAGCAACTGGTCGCCAGCCTCAGGGACGCCGATCTCGTCGCCAGCACTCGCGGCGCGCACGGCGGCTACGAACTCACGCGACCGCCCGCCTCGATTTCGATGGCCGACGTCCTCCGCGCCCTGGAGGGCCCGATCGCCCCGATGATCTGCGCGAGCGACGACCCAGAGCACGCCCTGCTCTGCGATCGCTCGGCCCGCTGCACGGTCAACGTCCTGTGGGTCCGCGTGCGCGATGCCGTGACCGGCGCCCTCAACTCGATGACGCTGGCGGACCTCGTACCGCCCAGGATCACCTCGACCTCGACCTCGACCCCAACCACCCAAGGAGCCTGACCCCCTCGTGAGCGACACCGCCGCCGCCCCAGACCAGCTCGTCATCCGCGGCCTGCGCGTCGCGCCGATCGCCCATCCCGAAACGGAGATCCTCCAGGGCATCGACCTCACCGTCGGCAAGGGCGAGGTCCACGCGATCATGGGCCCCAACGGCTCCGGCAAGACGACCCTTGCGTACGCACTGATGGGCCATCCCGCATACGTCGTGAAAGGCGG
>JANNQZ010000008.1:0-8077 GCA_031401015.1 Chloroflexota bacterium
CGAGGACCTTCATCCCCACGGTGCCGCGCATGGCGGTCCATGTGTACAGGAAATACGCGCCACTGATGACCAGTCCGACGGCCGTTGCGATCAGCCCGGCGAAGAAGTTGTACGACACCAGGCCGGGGCTGGTGAGGTCGATGGTCACGGGATTCAACCCGATGCTGGCCAGGATTCCGAATGCCACGAGGTTGACGATTCCGAGCAGGATGGCGTCGATGATGTAGGCGATCGCCCGGTTCGGCACGTCTGCATAGAAGAACCCGGCCGGTCCGGCCGTGACAGGTGGCGGCGGAGCGGTCCAGCCACCCGGCGGCGACGCTGGCGGTGCCGGCGTTCCGGGATCGCCGGTTGGTTCGCTCTGATCCATCGAGCCTCCCTCATGGTTTGGTGCCGGACGGGACGTTTGCCCGTCGCCCGCGCAACATGAGCATACGGCGGACGCAAGCCCACGGCTAGACGGTTTTGCACGGGTCGAGCTCGGGACGCCCTCGCGAATGCTCGATCATCACCGGACGCCGGCCGAGATAGCCCCGCGATCATCGGACCGACGGCACGCGCCACGGGCCAACGCACGGCGGGCCAGCCGGGCTAGGCGCGTTCCCGCCTCGCGGAACGCCCGGCGGTCCAACCCACAGGCGAGCCGCCGAGCAAGGTGCGTTCCCGCCTTCGCGGAACGCCCGGCGGTCCAACCCACCGGCGGGCCAGGCAAGCAAGGCGCGTTCCCGCCTTCGCGGAACGCCCGGCGGTCCAACCCACCGGCGGGCCGCCAAGATAAGGGCGCTCGCCGGTTCGCTGGCACGCTGCGCAGACCAATCGTCCGAGGAGGACGCCGGCCAAGGGTCCGGATCGTCCACCGCCGGTCGGATGGCCCGCCTGGTGTTCCTCGCGCCCGAGCCCTGTTGATTGGCAATGAAGCGCGCGCCGGTACGATGCCGTCGTGCCAACGCCAGACCCAGAGCGCCTGCTTGCCGACCTGGATCCGGCCCAGCGCCAAGCCGTCACGATCACATCCGGCCCGCTGTGCATCCTGGCCGGCGCCGGGACCGGCAAGACACGGGTCATTTCCCGGCGCGTGGCGTACGCGCTGGCGACCGACGTTGTGCGCCCGAGCGAGGTCCTCGTGGTCACCTTCACGGACAAGGCGGCCGGCGAAATGCGCGCCCGCCTCGCGGCGCTCGGTCATCCCGGAGTCACGGCCGCCACCTTTCACGCGGCGGCGCTCCGCCAGCTTCGCCATTTCTGGCCGCGGGTTCGGGGCGCTGAACCGCCGCGAATCGTCGATTCGAAGATCCCGATCCTCGCCCCCATGGCGGCCGGGCTGCCCGGAGGCTATCGATACCTCGCGGTCCGCGATCTCGCGGCGGAGATTGAATGGGCCAAGGCTCGCCGGATCGCCCCCGCCGAGTATGCCGCGGCGGCCGCCGCAATCGAGCGCGACGCCCCGTTGCCGCTCGACTTGATGGCCGGGCTCTTCCGTCGCTATGAAGCGGCGCTCGAACGAACGGGCCAGATCGATTTCGAGGACATGCTGGCCCGGACGATCGAGATCATTGATGCCGATGCGGAGGTGGCGACCGAAGTTCGCGATCGCTATCGCTGGTTCTCCGTGGACGAATACCAGGACACCAACCCGCTCCAGCAGGCGCTCCTCGACGCCTGGCTCGGCGGTCGTCGCGATCTTGCGGTGGTGGGCGACGAGGACCAGACGATCTACACGTTCACTGGCGCGACGAGCGACTACCTGATCGGCTTCGAAGATCGGTTCCCCGGCGCGCGCGTGGTCAAGCTGGACACCAACTTCCGTTCAACCCCAGAGGTCCTCGGGCTCGCGAACCGCGTCCTGGCGGCGGGTCGGAACGCGCCAGACGAACGGCTCCCGGGCGTGTCGGCGCGTCCGACCAAGCGCCTTGTGGCCAGCCTGGCGGGGGGTCCCATGCCGGCCATCGCGGGGTTCGACTCTGGTGAAGCCGAGCTGGCGGCGCTGGTGGGTGGCATCGGGTCGCTTGCCCGCGCGGGCACGCCCCACGGCTCGATGGCGGTTCTCGTCCGAACCAACGCCCAGCTGCCACCGATCGAGAGCGCGCTGGGGGCCGCCGGGATCGGGTTCCATGTCCGCGGCGAAGGGTTCTTTGCCCGACCCGAGGTCCGCCGGGCGGTCGCGATCGTCCGTGGCCTGGTGCGCAAGCCAGGCGACGGGCCACTCATCGACCAACTGGCCGCCGCCTTCGAGCGCAAGCTGGACGTCCGACGCACGGTTGCGCCCGGAGGTGCGGCGACGACGGAACGCCAGGCCGCAGTCGTCACCCTGCTCGAATTGGCAGAAGAGCTGATGCGTGCTGATGCCGCGACCGATCCGGCGGCATTCCTTGTGGAAATCGAGCGGCGAACGGCTGTCGAGGCCGGTGGTGAGGCCACCGGTGTTGAACTTCTGACCTACCACCGTGCCAAGGGCCTCGAGTGGGATGCCGTCTTCCTGCCCGCCCTCGAGGAGGGCACCCTGCCGATCCGCCAGGCGACCGAGTCCGCTGAGATCGCCGAGGAACGCCGGCTGCTGTATGTCGGGATCACCCGGGCGCGGCGTTTTTTGTGGCTGTCCTGGGCGACCCAGCGGACCGGCGCCACCGGGCGCGGCGGTCAGCGCAGCCGGTCGCGGTTCCTCGATGGACTCGTGCCTTCGGCGGCCGGGCGGGCTCGGGTCGAAGGTGCCATGGGACGACTGCCAGGACCAGCCCGGGCGGGCAGGGTGGATCCCGCGGAGCGCACGCCACTCTCCAACGCGCTGCGTGCCTGGCGCACGGCCCGTGCCCGGGCGGATGCGATCGCCCCGTTCATCGTCTTCCACGACTCGGTCATCGAGGCCATCGCCGAGCGTCGCCCCCGCTCCATCGCGGAGCTGCGGCGCGTGCCCGGCATCGGCCCGACCAAGCTCGATCGCTACGGCGAGGAGATCCTCGGCGTCGTGGTCCGCGAGGGGTAGCCGGGGTGGGCAGGCGAATGCTCGTCTGAAGCGCACTTCTGCGACAGCCGTGCGAGGACGACCCCGAGTAGCTGCCGAATCTGCAGGATCTCGAACCCCACCGCGAGGGATCTATTGAAAAAGTGCGCCTGACGACGACACCGGCATCGGGGCGGCGGGTGCCCGGCGGCGGGTGCCCGGCGGCGGACTCGTACAGGGGCCGGGGTTCAGGCGGTCGGTCGGCCGGACCTCGCGTAGACCAGCACCGCGCGCTCGAAGGTCATGATCGTCTCGTTGCGCTGGTTGAAGCCGCGCGTCCGGACGCGGATCAGGCCCTGGCCCGGGCGGGAGCGCGAAGGACGGACCTCCAGCACCTCCGATTCGGCGTAGATCGTGTCCCCGGCGAAGACCGGGGCCGTCAGCTTCACGTCGTCCCAGCCGAGGTTAGCCACGGCGTTCTGGCTGACATCGGGAACGGACAGTCCGGTGACGATCGCGAGGGTCAGGGTCGACACGACGAGCGGTCGTCCGAACTCGGTGCGCGAGGCATAGTCCGCGTTGTAGTGGATGTCGTGGGTGTTGTTGGTTAGCAGGGTGAACCAGGTGTTGTCGGTCTCGGTGATGGTTCGACCGTGCGCGTGGCGGTAGAGGTCGCCGACCACGAAGTCCTCGAGGAACCGACCTTCCCAGCCCCGAACGGGCTCGCGTGGTTCGCTCATCGGTCTACTCCCCTCCTCATGGGACCACGCCCTCGTGGTGTGCCGCGTACGCCCGCCCAGCCTCGATCGATTCGGACGCCGTGATGACCCCCAGGGCGAGTGCTCGCCGCGGCTCGAATCGGCCGAGCGCCGTCGCCTGGCGCAGGACAACTCGTGCGTGGCGGTCCGTCGCCCGGTCGCTCATCACGCCGGCGATCATCGTGGCCCCCTGGTCTGCCGCCAGGGCCGCGTCGTAGGCCTCCAGTTTCGAGGCCTCGTGCTCCAGTGCCTCCGCGGTCAGGCCGGCCTCGTACGCGAGAAGGACGGCGAAGAGCTGCGCTGGGTGGCCGACCCACTTCCCGAGCATGCCGAGTTCGCGCGCCCGAACCGCGTCGTCGTAGACCAGCCGCATCCGGTCGAGCCAGCGGGTCCGATTGACGGCGGCATCAAGCGCCGGATCGGTGACCGGGTAATCCAGGGTCATGCCGTCCACGGCGGGCACGCCGACCGCCCCGGCCACCGCGATGATCTCAGCGCGAGCCCAGTCCGCGAGCAGGTGGTCGTTGCCGATGGCCGGGAGCCCCAGGTCGGCGCTGTAGTCGGCGAGGCCGAAGATCAGCGACGCCAGCCGCGGAGCCGCGCGCCGCGCGATCTCGGGGAGCTGCGAGGCGGCCCAGCCGGACTCGATCAGATACGCCACGCGGATCTGACCGGCGGTCAGCCCCAGGCTTGTCTCCGCACGGTCGAGGAGGTCATTGACGAGGTCGACCTCCTCGGGGTGTTCCACCTTCGGGAACACGATGCCGTCCAGCGGAAACGGTGCGCCGGCCGGCGTCCGCTCGCGCAGGCGCCACAGCAACGTGTACAGGTCGCGGACCGTGGTCTCGAGGTTGAACCCCGGCGGTCGATAGAACCGCAGACTGGACGCCCCATCGGCGTCGCCCCAGTCGGCCTCGGTGAACGTATCGGCCGCCACGGCCATGGCGCGGGCAGCCACCGCATCGCCCGGGGCGATGGCGTCCTCGCCGTCCAGCATCACCAGCGGGGCCCTTGTGGGCGTGACCAGCCGGGCCTCGACGAACGCCACCGGCAACTCCAGCCTCGCCGCCAGGTCGGCGTCCGTGAGCCCGAGGCGTTCGAGCATCCGGGCGACTGGGGAGGTGCCACCTTCGACGGCCTTGCGAGCCAGCACGGCATCTGCGGCCGGCGTCGTGAGGTGCGCCTGCTGCCGCCAGTATCGAAGCGGAAGGTCCGTCCGACGGTTGGCCAAGTCGGCCCGAACCGCTAGCCGGTGGGCGTCGCCGGTCGCGATCGCTGTCACGAGATCCATGATGGTCGTCATTGGTTGATCTTGACAAAGGATTGTTCTGTTGGCAACGTACCACCGCCGGATCCCGCCAAGGGGTTAGTGATGTTTCGTACTGCATCTGGGCAGTAGTTAGCCATGCCAAGTCATGGCGGAGCTGCGCTCATTGGGATCAATGAGCTTGAACTGATCGCGAACGGGATCGATCATGCCGAGGGGATCTGCGTCACGCTCGATGGGACGCTGTACGTGAGCGGCGAAGCCGGGCAGATCTACCGGATCGCCGAGGACGATACGGCCGTCGAGGTGGCGACGACCGGCGGGTGGACCCTCGGTCTGGCGGCCGACGCCGCCGGCCGCATCTATGCCTGCGACCCGAAGAAGCACCGTGTCTGGCGCCTGGACCCCGCCGACTGGCAGCCACAGGTCTTTACGGCCGGTGTTCCCGGGGCGGCGCTGACAACACCGAACTGGGGAGCGTTCGGGCCGGACGGCACGTACTACCTCTCGGATTCGGGCGCCTGGAAGTCGCGCGATGGCAGAATTTTCGCCGTGCGCCCCGGTGGCCGAACCGAGATCTGGACCCGCGAATCACGGGACTTTCCCAATGGCCTCGCCGTATCGCCCGATGGTCAGCAGCTATGGGTCCTCGAAAGCACGCCGGGCCGACTGGTTCGATTCGCCATCCGGCCCGACGGCACCGCCGGAAGTCGCGAGATCCTCGCCGAACTGCCCGGAACCGTGCCCGATGGGCTCGCCTTTGCCAAGGACGGCTCCGTGGTCATCGCCTGCTACCGGCCCGATGTCGTCCTGCGCTGGCGGACGGACCTAGGGGTTCAGGTCCTTGCCTCGGACCCAGAGGGAACGGCGCTGGCGGCCCCCACCAACTGCGTCTTTCATGGGCCTGGGCTGGCTACCATCGCCGTACCCAACATCGGCCGGTGGCACGTCACGCGGTTTCGCGTGCCCGGGCTGTCCGGGGTTCCGCTGTTCTACCCAACGGCCAAGCAGCTGGGCGGCTGACCAGGCTGAGGACCAGGAAGGACGAACGAATGGGCGAATTCGACGGACGAGCGGTCATTGTCACCGGCGGGGCGCTTGGGATCGGCCGTGGGATCGTGCGGGCCTGCGCCCGGGAGGGCGCCGCGGTGGCTATCGCGGACGTTGACGCTGAGGCCGCTCATCGCCTGGCCGCCGAGATCTCAGCGAGCGACGGTCGCGCGATCGCCACCGTAGGTGACGTCTCCCGAGCCGATGACGCCCAGCGGATGGTCGCGGAAGCGGTCGCCGCCTTCGGTCGTCTCGACGTCCTGGTGAACAATGCCGGCATCCAGCCGATCGACTGGTATTTCCGGATCGAGGATACGCCCGAGGAGGTCTGGGACCGGATCGTGGGCGTGAACCTCAAGGGCGCCTTCCTGATGTCGAAATACGCCATCCCGGAGATTCGCCGGGCGGGCCGCGGCGTGGTCGTCAACATCGCCAGCGTCCAGGGTCTCCAGTCCATGACCAAGGTGCCCTCGTACGCCGCGAGCAAGGGCGGCATCCTGTCCCTGACCCGAAACATGGCCCTCGATTACGCGCCCGAAGGAATCCGTGTCGTGGCCATCTGTCCGGGGACGATCGATTCGGAAATGGTCCGCGTGGCCGCCCGAGCCGAAGGTGGTGATGAGGAGGCCAACGTGCGCCGCTACGGCGCATTCCACCCGTTGGGTCGGATCGGGCAACCCGAGGACATCGCGCTGGCCGTGCTGTTCCTGGCCAGCGACCGCGCGAGCTTCATTACCGGGGAATATCTGACCGTCGACGGCGGGTTCATGGCCCAGGGGGCCTGGGCAGCCAGTACTGGAGCGGAGCGCTGAGGCCATCATGGACGACCTCCGCCAGCGCATCGGCGACCCCTCGCAGCTTGCATCCGCCCGCGCAATCCGCCTGACCGACGGCAACGAAGATGGCGTCAGGGCCGTCGACGTGCGGGTCCAGGGCGGCATCCACGCTTTGATCCTGGTCGATCGTGGACTCGACATCGGTCCGGCCTGGTTCGCGGGTCAGCCACTCGCCTGGCAGAGCTCAACCGGCATCGTCCACCCGGCCTATTTTCGCGACGATGCCTGGCTGCGCAGCTTCCACGGCGGGTTGCTCGTCACGTGCGGCCTGCAGAATGTCGGCGCCCACAATATCGCCGACGGTGTCTCGTACGGGCTGCATGGGCGCCTCTCGAACATCCCGGCTCGCGCGGTCAGCCACCGGATCGAATCCGGTCCCACGGCCGTCGTGGTGACGGGCGAGGTTCGCGAGACCGATGTCTACGGTGCCGACCTCGTCCTGCGTCGAAGCCTGCGATTCCCGATCGGTCTTGGTGTGATCGAGATCGAGGACGAGGTCACGAACCAAGGGTATGAGCCAGCCGTGCTCATGCTGCTCTACCACGTGAACGCCGGGTATCCGGTGGTGTCCGATGATGCGCGGCTGATCGCGCCCCCGGCGACTGTGGTCGGCTTGGACGACCTGTCGCAGGCCCGCCTTGCGGAGCACGACAGGTTCGCCCCGCCGACCGTCGGCTTTCCCCCGACCGTGTACGAGCACCGGCTGACGGATCCCGGCGTCGGCTGGGCGACGATCGGGATCGTCAACGCCGCCCACGCTCCGACCGACGGCATCGCGCTGTCCGTCTCATACCAACCAGCGCAGCTGCCCTTCCTGTGGCAATGGCGGATGCTGGCGCCCGGGATGTACCTGACCGGGCTCGAGCCGGCGAACTGCGGGATCCGCGGGCGGGCGGTCGAGCGTCAGGCCGGCCGACTCGACATTCTCGCGCCTGGCGAATCACGTCGGTTCAATCTTCGGCTCGAGGCGCGGATCGGGTCCGCGGCGCAAACCTTCGATCCCTACGACACTCCGGGTTCGCGATGATGACTACCTCCCCCACGATTAGTGCTGTCGACGTCATGACGATTCAGGCCCAGCTACCGGCGCCCGTGATTTTCGGCGAGTGGATCATCCACACCCGCGAGTTCGCCCTCGTGCGGGTTCGCACCGACGCCGGGGTCGATGGCTACAGCTATACGTTGACCCGCGACGGCGCAGTAGCAGAGCAGATCCGCAAGACGATCG
>JANNQZ010000009.1:0-19242 GCA_031401015.1 Chloroflexota bacterium
GTCGAGGAGTCGATCGATCATCGATTGTTCATCTCGGCCGGCCTCTTCGAGGACGGTGCCTTGCGCCACGTGCACCGAAAGCTCTTCCTGCCGACCTACGGCCTTTTTGACGAGCGTCGCTTTTTTGCTGCCGGGGACGGGCTGCGGGCCGTCCCGTCGCGGCTGGGAGCCGGGATCGGGCTCGCGGTCTGCGAGGACTTCTGGCACCTGGCCGTTCCCCAGCTGCTGGCACTGGACGGTGCCCAGATCCTGATCAATGTCTCGTCGTCTCCCGGGCGCGATCTTGCGGCCACCAACGAGGTGGGCCTCGGGACGGCGACCTCGTGGCGGACGCTGATGCGGACCTATGCCCAGCTGACGACCTCGTTTGTCATCTTCTGCAATCGTGTCGGGGTGGAGGAATCGATCTCGTTCTGGGGCGGCTCGGAAGTGATTGCCCCGACCGGGCATCTGCTCTTCAGTGCCCCGCTCTACGACGAAGGCCTGTTCACGGTCGACATCGCGCTCGCGGACATCCGGCGCGAGCGGATCGCGCTCCCGCTGCTGCGCGACGAGCGACCGGAGCTGCACGCGCGCGAGCTGGACCGGATCGTGGCGGAGCGCGCCGGCATGGCGCCAGATTCGACCGATGGTGCGACCGCCGTGACCGCGATGACCGAGCCGTGACCGCCCGGACCGTGCCGTGCGACCGAGCCGTGCGACCGAGCCATGACCGCGATGACCGAGCCGTGACCGCCGGGACCGAGCCATGACCGCGATGACCGACGGGACCGAGCCCTTCGAGCTGCCGACCGAACTCGCGATCGACACGGACGTTGCCCGGCGGGTAATCGGCGAGTTCATCCGCGGACAGCTCCGCCAGGCGGGGTTTGAGCGGACCGTGCTCGGGCTCTCGGGCGGGGTCGATTCGGCCCTGGTGGCGTATCTCGTGGCCGAGTCAATCGGCGCCGAGCGGCTGCACGCGGTCCTGATGCCGTACCGGACCTCATCGCCGGCATCGCGTGCCGATGCCGAGACGGTGGTCGCGGCGCTCGGGTGCTCGAGCGAAGTGGTTGAGATCAGCGCGATGGTTGACGGTTACTACGGTGCGGCGCCCACGCCCGGTGCCGCCGGGCCCGAAGGCCTTGGCGCGGCCAGCCTCCGTCGCGGCAATTTTGCGGCCCGCATGCGCATGGCCGTGCTGTACGACCGCTCGGTAACGTTTGGCGGCCTCGTCGTCGGGACCGGCAACAAGACCGAGGCCCTCATCGGCTACACGACCCTCTTTGGCGACTCGGCCTGCGCCTTCAACCCGATCGGTGACCTGTACAAGAGCCAGGTCCGCGCGCTGGCGGTGGCGGTCGGCGTCCCGGACGCGATCGTCCGCAAGGCCCCCAGCGCGGACCTGTGGCCCGGCCAGACCGACGAGGGCGAAGGCGGGTTCAGCTACCCGGCACTCGACCGGCTCCTGTTCTGGCGGATCGACAAGCGCCGGTCCGTCGACGAGATGGTGGCGATGGGATTCGACCGGGCGAACGTGGATCGGGTGGACCGGCTGGTGGCCGGAGCCGAGTTCAAGCGCCAGGTGCCGCCGATCGCCAAGCTCGGGCCGCGGACGACCGGCGTCGACTACCTGTATCCGCGCCGCCGTCCCGGGTCCGCGCGCGGGTGACCGGGGGACGGGTCGGGGCAACGTCGAAACCGCTCGCGGATCCGGCCGGCACGCTATTTGTCGTCTCTACGCCGATCGGCAACCTCGGCGACATCACGTTGCGCGCGATCGAAGTCCTGCGGGCCGTCCCACTGATCGCCGCGGAGGACACCCGGCTGACCCGGCGGCTGCTCGACCGCCACGCGATCGAGGGGCGAATGACCAGCTTCCACGCCCGGAGCGCGCCCGGCCGCCTGGAGGCCCTGCTGGCGCACCTGCGCGGTGGAGCCGACCTCGCCGTTGTGACGGATGCGGGCACGCCTGGAGTGAGCGACCCCGGCGCGGATCTCGTGGCCGCGTGGGCTGGGGAGGGCGGCCTGGTCGTGCCGATTCCCGGGGCTTCGGCGGTGCTGGCCGCCGTCGCGGCGAGCGGCGTGGCCGGTCCCCGCTGGGTCTTTGAAGGATTCCTGCCTCGATCCGGCCGCGACCGGAGAGCCCGACTGGCCGCCATCGCGGCCGATCCGAGGGGCGCCGTTGTCTACGAGGCGCCCGGCCGCGTGGCCGCCACGCTTCGGGATTTGGCGGCCGCCTGTGGACCGGAACGTCAGGCCGCCGTCTGTCGCGAGCTGACCAAGCTCCACGAAGCGGTCGTCCGCGGGTCACTGGGCGAGCTGGAGCGCGCCGCCGCCGGTGGCGAGATCCCGGCCCGCGGGGAGTTCGTGCTGGTAGTCGGCATGGGCGACCCGATCGCGACCCAGGCGGACGACGAGCCGGCGCTCGCAGGCGCACTTGCCGAGGTCGAGCGCCTCGTGGCCGCCGGCACAGCGCGCGGCGATGCGGCTCGCCAGGTCGCCGCCACGTCGGGGATCCCCCGTCGTCGCCTCTATGAGGTCCGCACCCGTCCGTAGCCGCTGAGTCGGGCGTGCATGGCGCGGGAACCCCAGGATATGGCACGCTACCGCGCGTATGCCGTTCAGTTGGGGTCGGTTCGATACGCGAACCATCGTGCTCATGCCGATCGCGATCGCGATCAATATCGTTCTTGGGCAGACCGTCGGGGCGGCGCTGAAAATCCCGATCTACCTCGACTCGATCGGCACCATCCTCGTCGGGGTCCTGGCCGGGCCGATCCCGGGCCTGGTGACCGGTCTCCTGGCCAACCTCGTCTGGACCTATGTGCTGCCGCCGCCGCTCCAATCGCCGTATGCCGCGCCGTTCGCGGTGGTGGCCGCCGAGATCGGGTTCCTGTCCGGAGTCTTCGGGCAGCTGGGCTGGTTCCGCAGCCGTCCGAACAGCGACACCACCCACCTGATCAGCGGCGCGCTCGTCGTCGGCGCGGTCCTGTTCGCGATCGGGTACTACGGGTTCCTGCCCTTCTACGCAGGCGGGAACTTCACCTTCTTTGGTGACACCTCGGAAACCCCACCGTTCTTTGTGGTCATGGGCTACCTCATCGGCGTCGGATTCGTCGTCGCGATCGCGGGGCTGATCACGCTGTTGTTCGTTCGCCGGGATCTTGGAGTGGCCTACGTGGCGATCGGCGGACTGATCACCGGAATCGTCTCGGCGGTCATTGCCGCGCCGATCGCCGCGTACGTCTTTGGCGGGGTCACCGGATCGGGATCCGATCTGCTCGTCGCCGTGTTCCAGCAGGCTGGTTCAGACCTCGGGACGGCCGTGCTCCAGCAGGGTCTGTTGCAGGACCCGATCGACAAGACGCTGGCGTTTTTTGTCGTCTTCGTGATCCTGCGGACCCTGTCACGACGATTCGTCGCGCGCTTCCCCCAGGGTGAGAAGGCCGTCGGGCTGGAGTCCGCATAGCCAGCGACTGGTTGGCCCCGGTCATTCGGGCCGACGACCTCGAACCGGACGACGTCGCCCGGATTGCCCGGCTCGTCCCGGCGACGCCCAGCGCATACCATCGCCTCAACCCGTTGACCAAGGCGACGATCGCCACCTTCGGCTCGATCGGGGCGTTCGCGGTTGGCGGCTACCCGGGACCGATCGCGATCATCTCGGTCATGCTCGCATTCGCCATTCGCGCCGGCGCTCTCCGGCCGCTCGTCCGGGCAGCGCTGCTGCTGACCCTGCCGATCGCGATCTCGGTGGTCCTGGTCAGCGTCTTCACGCGGGCCGGGACGACCGTCCTCTTTGAGATCGGGCCATTCGAGGCGACCCGCGAAGGCGTGGATTTCGCCGGTCAGACGCTGCTCCGCCTGTTCGCGATCTCGCTGTCGATCGGCTTGTTCGTCCTGACGACCGACCCGCGCGCCTTCGTCTTCGACCTCGAGCGCCGCGGCGTGTCCCAACGGATCGCGTTCATCGCGGTCGCCACGATCGAAGCGGTGCCGACGCTGGTTGAGCGTGTCAGAGTGGTCGGGGAGAGCCAGCGGGCCCGCGGCCTCGATGCGGAGGGCAGCCTGCGAGCCCGCCTGCGCGGGCTTATGCCGATGGTCGGCCCGGTCATCCTCGGCTCGCTGACCGACGTTGAGGAGCGCAGTCTCGCCCTCGAGTCCCGGGCCTTCAGCCGGCCGGGACGCCGGCATCTGTTGTGGTCGATGCCGGACACGGCCTGGGAACGAGTCCTCCGCTGGATCCTGGTCGTCGGCCTCAGCGCGGTCATCGTCATGCGTGTCGCCGGTCGAATATGACAGCACGATGCTGAAACTGGCGAATGTCGGGTACCGCTACCCGGGATATGCGACTCCTGTGCTCCACGACATCGATCTGTCCCTTGCCTCGGGCGAGATCGTGGGCGTAGTCGGCGCCAACGACGCCGGCAAGTCGACACTCTGCCTCGTCGCGTCCGGCCTGGCTCCGGGCTCCATCGGTGGAGAGCTGACCGGGGATGGCCTGTTCATCGACGGCCAGCCGATGGCCGGACGGCCGCTGCACGAACTCTCGACGCGTGTCGGGATCGGATTCCAGAACCCGGCCACGCAACTCTCTTCGATCACGGGGTCCGTATTCGAAGAGGTGGCGCTCGGGCCGATGAACCTCGGGCTGCCACAGCGAGAGACCGTCGCTCGAACGAAGCACGCGCTTGCGACCCTCGGCATCGAGCATCTGGCCGAACGCTCGCCTCGCCGGGTGTCCGGCGGGCAGGCACAACTCGTTGTCATCGCATCGTTGCTCGCGATGCGACCACGGCATCTCATCCTCGACGAACCCACCGCGCAGCTCGATCCGGAGAGCACACGCCTGGTGGGTGCGGTGCTGCGCGAGCTGGCTGCAACGGGTACGTCGGTGCTCATTGCGGAGCACAGGGCCGATCTCCTCGACGGCCTGTGCCAGCGCGTCGTCGTCATCGAGCGTGGCCGGATCGTCGCGGACGACGCAGCGACAACGGTCCTCGCCGACCCGCGGCTCTCGGCTTGGGGTGTCGATCCGCCGTCACGGGTCCGTCTCGCCCGATCCCTGACGGCGCGGGGGCTCGATCCGGCTCTTCTGGACGGCCTTGCGTGACGGATCTCAAGTTCGAAGGGGTTGGATTCGTCTACCCCGATGGCACACGGGCGCTGATGGGCGTCGACCTCGAGGTCCGAGCCGGCGAGGCGGTGGCGATCGTCGGCGGGAACGGCAGCGGCAAGTCGACACTGATCCGGCATCTCAACGGCTTGCTCCGCCCGACCGAAGGCCGCGTCCTGCACGATGGGCGCGATATCGCCACGATGCGGGTCGCCGCTCTTGCGACGAGCGTCGGAATCGTGTTCCAGAACCCGGACCACCAGATTTTCGCCAGTTCGGTTCAGGACGAGGTTGCGTTCGGCCCGAGGATCCTCGGCCGCTCGCCGTCACAGGTGGACGCTGCCGTCGCGGTCGCGCTGGAGGCCGTCGGGCTGACGGAGGCGGCGGCCACCAACCCATATGACCTCGGGTACGCGCGCCGGAAGCTCCTGGCGCTCGCCTCGATCCTGGCGATGGACACGCCGGTGGTCATCCTCGATGAGCCGACGGCCGGTCAGGATTCACCCGGCATCGGGCGTGTCCAGCGCATCGTCGCCGACGTCATCGCGTCCGGTCGGACCGTGATCGCGGTCAGCCACGACATGCGCTTTGTCGCCGAAACGTTCGGGCGTGTGGTCGTGATCAGCTCCGGCCGGATGCTCCTCGACGGTCGTCCAGCCGACGTCTTCGCCGAACCAGCCTGGCGGACACTGGCGTCCACGTCCCTCGAACCGCCATACGCAGCCGTCTGTGGGGCGCAACTCGGGCTCGGCTCGACCCCGACCGACGCCGACCTCGTGGCGGCGCTGGCGGCCCGACCGGGCCCTGCGTGATCGTCGCCGAGGCGGCCGTCAACGCCACGGCGAACGGGATCGCGGCGTTCGCGCCGCATCCGGACCAGTGGCAGCTAATCCGCTCGGGCGCGGTCACGCTGCGGGCGGCAATCGAGGAGGTTCTGCGATTCGACCCGCCGCTCCAGTGGTTCGAGCGCTGGGTGCTCGACTATGGCGTGGAGATCGATGGCGTCGCGATCCCGCGGGGGGCGCGCCAGTACGAGGATCCGGACCGGTTCGACATCCGCCGCGCCGATCCGAGCCACCTGTCTCTGGGCGGCGGGATCCACTTCTGCATCGGCGCGCCGCTGGCCAGGCTCGGGCTCGAGACGACCATCACCGAACTTGCCCGCACCGAGGCGGAGCTGGTCATCATCGAGCCGACGGTGCGCTGGCCGACCTTCCAGTTCCGGGGATAACGGGAGCGGATCGCCCGCGGCCTGGCGGGACGCTCGCGCGGGCGCCGCGTCTGATTTCGGTGCGCCGGATCAGAAGTAGGTCACCAGCATGCTCGTCGTCACGGGCAGACACGCACCGGCCGTTTGGCTCTGGGTGTCGACGATCTTGTTGTTGAGACCAGCCGACGGGCTGAACGTTCCAATGAACCCAGCCGAGGTCCAGGCGCCTCGGGCAGCGGCCACCGTCAGGCCGAAGAGATTCGGCACCGTCGCGCAGGTCGGCGTAGGCGATGGTGTCGGCGAGGGGGACGCTGTTGGGGAGGGGGAGGGGGAGGGGGACGCGGAGGCCAATGGAGTGGGGGTCGGATCCGACGTTGGCGTGGGGACCGGAGGCGTGGCGGTCGAGCCGGGTATCGGCGTTGAAGTCGACGCTGGCGACGACGCGGTCGATGACGCGGTCGATGACGCAACGGCGCTTGGGCTCGCTGTCGCACCGCCGGAGGTTGCGCTCGGCGTTGGCGTCGGCCTGGCATCGATCGGTGGCTTCGGGCTCGAGCTCCCCGGCGGCGGGGCGCTCCCGGACGGGGAAGCGGCGGCGGCGATCAGGATCGGTGGAGCTGGGCTCGGGCTCGGTGAGGCCGATGCTGCGGTGGTGGTCCCGCTCACCGCTCCGGTTGGCGACGGCCGCGCATCCGGTCCTGGGCTCGCCGAAGTGCCAGGGACCGATGCGGGTACGCCGACGACGCCTTCAACGCCACCGGAGGGCATGAAGGGGCGCCCCAGGACGATGGCCACGAAGGACACCGTCAGGACGGCGGCGCCGGCGGCAAGCCAACCGCGTCGGTCGCGACGCCGATGGCCCGGTGCAGCCGCAACGTCTAGTGGAGCCGCAACGATCGCTAGAGCCGCGACGCTCGGAAGAGCCGCGACGTTGGCTGGAGCCGCGACATTGGTAGTGATGGTCGCGCTGGTGGCCAGGGCAAGGGCAATGCCGCAGCCAGGACACGTACCTGTCGCACGCCTCCAGCACCGATCACACGCATGGACGTCGCAGGATGGACAGGGCCGCAGTCCGACGCCCAACAACGTAGATACCGGGCCGACCAGGTTGCCACACCGTTCGCAGAACGGCAACGGAGCTCCGCCCGATGGCGGCCTGGCCCGAGGGGCGTGGGCTGGGGTCATGCCCCCGCCGACCTCACGGCCGCTCCCGGGCCGGCTGGACGCGCGGACGGGTCGGCCCAGTCCATCGTCGGGCATCGCCGGTCCGCTCGCTCGTTTGGAGCGTCATCGCGCCACCCACCATCACGCGGTCGATTGCTCGCCTGGGAACTGACCATGAAAGGGCGCCGCGGAACACAACCCTCACCCTTCCCATTCGGACGTAGCATACGAGTCCCAGGGTCGATGCAAGCGCTGCCCGGCGCGCAAAGGGTAGCTCGAGGTCAACGGTATTGGATCGTCCAGGCGTTGTCGTGGTCGGGAGCACGATGATCGATCTGGTCGCGTACGCCGATCGACTGCCGGGTGACGGCGAGACGGTCGTCGGTAGTGGTTTCCGGTCCGGGTTCGGGGGCAAGGGCGCCAACCAGGCGGTCATGGCCGCGCGCTTCGGGGCCGCGGTCGCGATGGTCAACGCGGTCGGCGACGACGACTACGGAACGGCGACGCTCGCCAACCTCGCGGGGGAGGGGATCGCCACGGAGTACGTGGTTCGCGTCCCTGGTTCCTCGGGCGTCGCCCCGATCTGGGTCGATGGGAACGGGTCCAACCGGATCATCATCGTCCCGGGGGCGAACCTCCACGTGCCTGCTGCGCTGGCCGTTAACGCGGTTGAGCGGCTCCGGCCCGCCGTGGTGATCGGGCAATTCGAGATCCCGCAGGCAGTGACGGCGGCCGGGTTCGCGGCGGCGAGGCGCGTTGGGGCGGTGACGATCCTCAATCCGGCCCCGGGAGCCTCCATTGACCCGGAGCTGCTTGCCGTTACGGACTGGCTGGTTCCCAACGAGACCGAGTTCGCGCTCATCGCCGGCGAGCCGCTGGGGAGCGATCCGGCGGACGAGGCCGAGCGGATCGTGGCGTTCGCCCGTCGCGTGCGCATCTCGCTCGTAGTCACCCTTGGCGAGCGGGGAGTCGCGCTCGTGACCGGAGGCGGGTCCCTCATTCGGATCCCGGCGCCGGCCGTCCGACCCGTCGACACCACCGGGGCCGGCGACGCGTTCGTCGGTGCATTCGCGGTTGGCCTGGCCATGGGCTGGACGCCACAGGCCGCCGCTCGCCTGGGCTGTGCGGCAGCATCGGACACCGTGACCCGGCCCGGGACGCAGGCCTCGTACGCCGACCCGGCGGGCGCGGCCGCCCTCCTCGCGGCCACGGCGACTGCCGTTTGACGATCCCGAGCGGGTCGCGTCGGCAGACCGATAGCATGCCGACGTGACCGCTCAGACCTCGCCCGCGCCTCGTTCCGGCCTGCCGGTCCTTGGCCAGCTGACCCCGGTGGGCCGGGCGGCGCTCCTGGTCACGGCCGTCGTCAGCGTTGCGGCAATCGTCCTCGACTTCGGCCTGCACGCCGATCCGACCCTCCTGTTCCTGGTGTCAGCAACGGCCATCCTCGGGCTGGCGTGGGTGGTCGGCCTGTCGACCGAGCGGCTCGGCTCGCTCACCGGCCCGCAGGTCGGCGGCATCCTGAACGCGACCTTCGGCAACATCGCGGAGCTAATCATCGCCTTCTTTGCGCTCCAGGCCGGCTTGATCGAGGTCGTGAAGGCGTCCCTGACCGGATCGATCATCGGCAACCTGCTCCTGGTCATGGGCGCCAGCGTCCTGTTCGGCGGCCTGCGCCATGGGACCCAGTCGTTCAGCCCGAAGATCGCCGGATCGAACGCTGCGCTGCTCGTGCTCGCCCTGATCGGGCTGTTCATCCCGGCGGTGTTCGCGCTGACCAACAGCGATCGAGCGCAGGCCACGATCACCGAGGAGTCCGTCCTCGTAGCGCTGGTCCTGATGACTGGGTATGTGATCTCGTTGATCTACCAGTTCACCAACCCGGAACGCACGCTTGGTGGGCACGGCGAGCCGGAGGGCCATGCCGGCCCGGTTTGGAGCGGTCGGGTCGCCATCGCGGTCCTGCTCGGTGCCGCGGCGCTGCTGGCGGTGCTCTCGGAGATCCTCGTCAGCGCGATCGAGCCGTTCGTCGACACCTTCGGGCTGTCCGCCTTCTTTGTCGGCGTCGTCCTCATCCCGACCATCGGCAACCTCGCCGAGCACCTGGTCGCCGTCCAGCTGGCCTGGAAGAACAAGATGGAGTTCGCCATGGCGGTGACCTTTGGCTCCAGCCTGCAGGTCGCCCTGTTCGTGGCGCCCCTCCTGGTCCTCATCGGCGTGGCCATCGGCCAGCCGATGGACCTCGTTTTCACGCCGCTCGAAGTTGCGGCTGTCGCCGCCGCCGTCGGGATCAGCGCCCTGATGGCGATCGACGGCGAATCGAACTGGCTCGAGGGCGCCCTGCTCATACTCGTCTACGTGATCCTGGCGGTGTCCTTCTTCGAGTTCACCTGAGTCGAGCCCCGTTTGAGTGGCGGCGGTGCAGAGGGGGTGCACCGCCGCCGAAGATGAAGGCCGTCAGGCCGCCTGGACCTCGGCACCCTCATCGAGGTCGTCATCGTCGTCCGACGACTCCGAATCGAAGGTGCCGGCTGGGATCGGCTCCGATGCCGGGGCCTCGTCGAGAGCATCCGCCTGGGAGGCCAGCGAGTCGGCGGCCTGCTGGGCCTCGTAGTCCTTCTTCTTCCGACCGGACAGCATCTCGACGTGAGATGCCACGATCTCGGTCTTCCAGTGGCGAATGCCGCGCTCGTCATCCCACGAGCGGGTCTGGAGTCGCCCTTCTATGGCGACCTGTTGGCCCTTGCCGAGGTAGCGGCCTGCGATCTCCGCGAGGCGCTCCCAGGTGACCACCGCGTGGTATTCGGCCTTCTCCTTGCCGTGGCCGATGAATTCGTTGCTGGCCACGGTGAACGTCGTGACGTTCTTGCCGCTGGCCAGACCGCGCATTTCCGGGTCGCGTGTGAGGCGCCCCGTCAGCAGGACCTTGTTCACGGTCCAATCTCCTTCCCGGTCGGTCGGCTGCGCCGATCTCGACCCTGCGTCTCCGGCGGGATGACAAGATCAAGGTAGCGACGACCTCTGCACTGGCACGTATCGAGGTCTTATCCGGCGATCAACCGTGGAAGCGATGCCGTCAGACGTGATCTCTCGCGGGCGCGTCGATCGGGCCGTCCGGCCTACCGCACACCGGCGAGGATCTCCATGAACTCGGGGACGGTCAGTCCACCGACGCTGATGCTGTACAAGTGGCACGGTTCATACGCCGAGGCTTCCTGCCAGATGACGGCAAGTTCATTGAGCGATGCTTCGCGGAAGATCTCCGCATCGTGGCCCCGGACCATGACCCGCTGGCCTGTGGGCACGCCGCCGATTGGGCCTGGACTTCCTGACACGAATGCCAGGAACCGGCCATCCGGATGCCTGTAGATCACAGTGTCGGCAAGAAAGTCCTCGCCCGCCTCGACCGAGGAGCGTTCGGCGATCTCGAAGCCGGACGGGATCAACGTCGGGTTGAGCAGCGGGCAGGCTCGGGGTGAGATTGGCGGCCCCGGCGAGGTTGTCGCCGGGGCCGCGCAGCCCGCCAGCACCAACGCCAGCAGGCCGCCAAACAGGCGTGAACGAGCCCTCACTCCTGATACGGTGCCGGATCGGCAAGCGGCTCCTCAAGCGGGCCGCTGCCGTCAGGATGGCTTTCCTGACCGAGCCCGACGAACCCGCCACCGAGCTTGTGTACGCGAAGCACGGCGAGATCGGCGACGCCCGCCGCCCGGGCAAAATCGATGAACTCCTCGGCGCCGAGCTTTGTTCGAAACGCCGTCAGGGTCAAGAAACGTCCGGGCCTTAGGCTGAAGGCCGGTGTCAGTCGCTCGGCGAGATTCGCTCGTGCGCATGGACGGAACCCGGGCGTGCCGCACCCGACTGCGTCTTTGGCGGCGAGGAAGGGTCCGATTTCGGCACGGCCGATGTGCCTGAGCTTGATGGTCTGATACGCCTTCACCTCGGAGAGGCCGCGAGGACATTCCATCCTGGTTTCGCGCCGCCACTCTGCACACGGGACCACGCGCAGATCGGCTGATGTCTGTTCGTAGACGCCCACAACATCGTAGTTGTCGGACTCATCGATGTAGAAGCCCTGCAGGTGACCGAACGAGCGCTGGGCAGCAGCGGCGGCGGCCTCGGCCTCGGCGCGCGAGCCGTAGCCGCCGCCGATGACGATCAACAGCGTCTCACCGACGCCGGAGTTTGGGACGAGCGTGCCAGCATCGATCGCGGGAGCCGGCTGCTCCGGATTGCCTCCCAGGACGATCCCCGTCGTGGAGCCAGCAACGGCGATGGCTACCATCGGCAGGAAGAGCCGAAGTCGTCGTGGAACGCGTCGCATCGTGGCCACCTCAATATCCCGTTGCGTACTGGAAGTGCATCGCGTCTCCAAACGTGATGCCCCATTTCCAGCCGTGTTGTTGAAAGATTTCGGCCACACGTGGATCGATCGAGTGGCTGTGTTTGTGGGTCGTGCCGATGTGTTCGTATGCCGAGTTGATGTCGACGGCGATGCCCCACGAATGGGTGCTTCGAACCTGCGTCCCATCGATGTACTTGCAGATGTATCCCCAGATCCCGTGTTTCACCGGCTTGTGCTCGTTGGTCACGTGACCGACGACATCCCACCAGAGGTTGGTCGAGAGTCCACCGTTCCCGACGAACCAGCCCGGCACCGCCTTGCCGCCAAGCTTCTTGTGGAAGTTGACGTTGTATGCCACTCCGTCGTCCCAAGCCACCCACTGGAACCGGTTGAAATTCTTGTCTGTGCCGAGGCACGGCTCGCCAAACGTCGCCTTGATGGCGGCGATGCCGTTGGGGACGGTCGGATAGCCATCGTGTCGGTGGGTCCAGCCGGCGTTTGCTGAGTGTCCGGCGAACGCTGAGCCGACGAAGACGAACAACGCCACCGTCGCGATCCCGATAGAGCGGCGCGTGAGGCGCCTCATCTCACGTTCGTCCGGTGAGTTGTGGTGCGCATCCCGGCGTCTCGCACGGGGCGCGCGCTGAACAGGACCGTGTGCATTGGTCCGATCTCCTTCCCGTCGGTCGGCTGCGCCGATCTCGACCTTCCAATTCCGGCGGGATGAGAAGGTCACACTAGCAAGGGCCTCTGCACTCGCACGTATCGACGGCTTATCGGGTAGTCAACCGCCTCGCGCCCAACGACCAGGCGCAACGGGGGGCTGATCGGCGCTGCTATACTCCGGCCCTCCTCAGAACGCGCGGGCAAGCCCGTCAACCAGGAGGTCAGCGATCGCGCTTACAGGGCGCATCGGTCGTCCCGTGAGGCGACTGAGCGACCAGTCGACAGCGGTCCGCCGAACGCTCGGCGGGTCCACGAGGGAGAGGTCTATCCAGGTCCCGGGCCCCCAGCCCAGGGGCCTTTTTCGTTGCCCGCCCACAGCCCGCTCCCCCCGAAGGCCGCGGGCCTGATGCCGGCCACCGTGATCGTCGGGCTCCAGTGGGGCGACGAAGGCAAGGGCAAGATGACGGACTTCCTGGCCGAGGGGGTGGCCATGGTCGTCCGCTACCAGGGTGGCGACAATGCCGGCCACACCGTGGTCAAGGGTGACCAGGTCTTCAAGCTCCGCCTGACGCCATCGGGCGTGCTGTACCCGCACATCACCTCGGTGATCGGCAATGGCGTCGTGGTCAACCCGGTCACCCTGATCGACGAGCTGAACATGCTTGCCTCGCGCGGCATCGACGTCGCTCGCGTCCGCGTGAGCCGCAGCTCGCACGTGATCATGCCGTACCACGTGGCCCTCGACGTTGGCAACGAGTCGCGGCTCGGCGATGCGAAGGTTGGCACGACCGGGCGGGGGATCGGGCCGACCTACGGCGATCGGGCGTGGCGGATCGGCCTGCGCATGGAGGACCTCCTCGACCCGGCGATCCTGCGCGAACGGATCGGCCGTGCGCTGCCCGACAAGAACCTCCTGCTCGGGGCAATGGGCTGCCCAACCTTTGAAGTCGAACCCCTGGTCGCGATGGCGGCCGCCTGGGGCGAACGCCTCCGCCCCCATCTTGATGACACTACGTGGCTGGTCCAGGGCGCCCTCGCCCGTGGGGAGCACGTGCTCCTGGAAGGTGCCCAGGGGACGCTCCTGGATCTCGATCACGGGAGCTACCCGTTCGTGACCTCATCGAATCCGGTCGCCGGCGGCGCCTGCACCGGCGGGGGGATCGGGCCGCTGCAGGTGGACGAGGTGATCGGGGTCATCAAGGCCTACTCGACCCGGGTCGGCTCCGGACCCTATCCGACCGAGCTGCACGACGAGATCGGGGCCGGGATCGCGGCGCGGGGCCATGAATTCGGGACGGTCACCGGGCGGCCGCGGCGGGTCGGCTGGCTGGACGTGGTGCCGCTGCGCTATGCCGTCGCCGTCAACAGCGTCAGCTCGATCACCCTCAACAAGCTGGACATCCTCTCTGGCATCGAAACGATTCGCGTGTGCGTTGCCTATGACCTTGACGGTCAGCGGGTCGAAACCTGGCCATCAAGCGGCGCCTCGCTCGCCCGGGCCACCCCGATCTACGAGGACTTCCCAGGCTGGAACGAGCCGATCCACGATGTCCGGTCGCTGGCCGACCTGCCCGAGAACGCCCGGCGCTACGTCACCGCCATCGAAACCCACGCGGGCGTCCCGATCATCTTCGTGTCCGTCGGGCCCGAGCGAACGCAGACGATCGAGCGGGCCTGGCGGCCGATGCGGGGGCGGTCCGGGCTCGCCGGCGGGATGACCGGCGGGCAGGCCAGCGGGGGGGCGGCCGGCGGGATGAGTGGCGGGACGACCAGTGGGACGACCGCCGGGATGGCCGGATGGTCAGGGGGGGCCGAATGAGCCTGATCGCCCCGACCCGAACCCTCATCGTGGGGAGTGGCGGCCGGAAACACGCGCTGGCCTGGAAGCTCGCTTCGGAGCCGGGTGGCAACGAAGTGATCGTCGCGCCAGGCAGCGACGCCATCGCGGCCGAGCCCCGGGTACGGTGTCTGGCGGGGCTGGATCCGCTGGATCCGGAGGCCATCGTTGCGGCCGCGCGACGCGAGGCCGTAGAGCTGGTCGTTGTTGGTCCGGAAGGCCCCCTGGCGGTCGGCGTCACGGACGCGCTCGTTGCGGCAGGCATCCCGACATTCGGCCCGTCGGCCGCAGCCGCTCGAATCGAAACGAGCAAGTCGTTCTGCCACGAGATCGCCGCCGCCGCCGGGGTCCCGATGGCCCGGGCCCACTCGTTCACGGGCGATCAGCTGACGGCAGCCCTCGGCTTTCTCGACGAGCTGGACGCGGCGGGCTCCGGAATCGTCCTGAAGGCGGACGGTCTGGCCGCCGGCAAGGGCGTGATCGTGTGCGAGACGTCGACCGAGGCACGCGATCTGCTCCCCGCATTCCTGGTACGCCGCCCCGGTGGCGCGCCGGCAATGGTCGTCGAGGCACGCCTGAACGGGCCCGAGGCGAGCGTGATCGCGCTGTGCGACGGGGAACGCGCGATCGCGCTGCCGGCGGCCCGCGACCACAAGCGACTGTGTGACGGAGATCGTGGCCCGAATACCGGTGGGATGGGCGCCTATTCGCCGCTGCCGGATCTCGACGATCACGCCGTCGAGCGGATCCTGACGACGATTCACCGGCCGATCCTTGCCGAGCTCGCCCGCCGAGGCACACCATTTCGGGGGTTCCTGTACGCCGGGCTGATTCTCACCGCCGACGGGCCCGTCCTGCTGGAGTGCAATGCCCGGCTGGGCGACCCGGAAGCACAGGTCGTCCTGCCATTGCTCGGAGGGGCCCTGGGGCCGTGGCTCCGAGCGGCGGCCGTCGGAAGCCTGCCGGTCGATGGCGAAGACCGGTTGGTCACCCTGCCCGGCGCGAGCGTTGGCGTCGTCCTGGCCGCGCGCGGCTATCCTGGAACCCCGAAGCGAGGCCATCCCATCGACGGGATCGATCGGGCGATCGCCGGCGGGGCCCTCGTGTTCCACGGCGGCACGATCCGTCGTCCGAACGGCGCCTACGGCACGAATGGCGGCCGAGTCATGACGGTCGTCGGGATCGGCCGGGACCTGACAGCCGCCAGGGTCGCCGCAGAGGCAGGCGCGACGGCAATCAGCTGGGACGGCCTCCAGCGCCGTCACGACATCGCGCTGGCTGCTCCGATGACCGCAGCCGTCGCGTGATCCGTCGCTACACGCTCCCGGAGATGGGCGCGATCTGGTCCGAGCAGGCCCGCTTCGCGGCCATGCTGCGCGTGGAGCTGGCCGTCGCCCGAGTGCAGACAGCCCGCGGAGCCATCCCGGCGGCAGCCCTGACGGCGCTCGAATCGCGTGCCCGCGTCGATATCGATCGCATCACCGAGATCGAGCAGACGACCGACCACGACGTGATCGCGTTCGTCAGCCAGATCGCGGAAACCGTCGGGCCCGAGGGGCGCTTCCTCCATATGGGCCTGACCAGCAGCGATGTGGTGGACACCGCCCTCGCGCTCCAGCTCCGGGCGGCCGGGGAGCGGCTGCTACTCGACGCCGACGGGCTCCTGGCCGCGGTCGTCGCCCGCGCCCGAGCCGAGGCAGACACCGTGATGATGGGCCGAACCCACTCGGTGCACGCGGAGCCGACGACGCTCGGTCTCAAGCTGGCCGGCTGGGCATTCGAAGTCGATCGGGGCCGGACGCGCCTCGCAGCTGCCGTGGACGAGATCGGGACGGGCAAGGTCTCCGGTCCGGTGGGTACCTACTCGCATCTGGCCCCCGATGTCGAGGCGGAGGTCCTGACGGCCCTCGGGCTGCACGCAGATCCGGTGAGCACGCAGATCGTCCAACGCGACCGGCACGCGGCGCTGCTCACGGCGATCGCGATCCTGGGCGGTTCGCTGGAGCGTTTTGCGACGGAGGTCCGCAACCTCCAGCACTCCGAGATCGGCGAGCTCCAGGAGCCGTTCAAGCCGGGCCAGAAAGGCTCGTCCGCAATGCCCCACAAGCGCAACCCGATCCTGTCCGAGCGGATCGCCGGTCTGGCCAGGCTCCTGCGCGGCTACGCCCACACCGCGCTCGAGGACCAGCCTCTGTGGCACGAGCGCGACATCAGCCACAGCAGCGCCGAGCGGGTCATCCTGCCCGACGCCACGATCGTGCTGGACTACATGCTCGTGCGGATGACCGGCCTGGTCGAGGGGCTCGTGGTCCGGCCCGACCGAATGCGCGAAAACATCGAGCGCGGCTATGGCTTGTATGCCTCGTCGCGGGTGCTAAGCCTCCTGGTCGAATCGGGTCTCGCGCGCGACGACGCCTACGCGATCGTCCAGCGCGCGGGGTTGCGAGCGGCCGACGAACGGGTGCCGCTGCGCGGGCTGCTGGCGATCGATGCAACCGTCGCCCAACGCGTGTCCCTCGCAACGTTGGATGGCTGTTTCGACGATGCGGCGTTCCTGGCCCACGTGCCGCACGTCATGGCGCGCCTGGATCGACTCGATGCTCGCTGAGTCCTTCCTGCGTTCCGGCAAGGTCCGCGACCTGTATTCCGTGCCGGGCGGACGGCTCGTCCTGACGGCGTCGGACCGGATCTCGGCCTTCGACGTTGTCCTTCCGTCGTTGATCCCGGACAAGGGACGGGTGCTCACGGCGCTGTCCAGGTTCTGGTTTGCCGAGACCGCGGGGATCGTGCCGAACCACCTGCTCGACACCGACATCGAGGTGTTGCGCCAGGCATTCGCCGCGCCGGCGTCCTCGAACTCCGGGCTCTCCCTTGGCGACCTTCGCGGCCGGATCATGATCTGTCGACCGACCCAGGTGGTTCCGATCGAAGCCGTCGTCCGCGGCTACCTCGCGGGTTCCGGCTGGAAGGAGTACCGGGAGCGGGGGACTGTGTGCGGGATCCAGTTGCCCCCAGGGCTGCGTGAGAGCGATCGGCTGCCGGAGCCGATCTTCACGCCGGCCACCAAGGCCGAGGCCGGCGCACACGACGAGAACCTCAGCTTTGACGGGATGATCGAGTACATCGCGGCGCAGTCGCTTGATCCGGCGTGGGCCGGGCCGCTGGCCGAGGCGATCCGCCAGCGTGCGATGGCGCTGTACGGGTATGGAGCCGCTATTGCCGCCCGGCGCGGGATCCTGCTGGCCGATACGAAATTCGAATTCGGGCTCGCGGTGCCAAGCCTTGAAACCGCGGGCGGTCGATCCGAAGATGGCCTGATCACGTTGCGACTAAACCTTGACCTCCGCTCGGAGATGATCCCCGATGGCTGGCCCGAGTCCAGCCTGATCCTGATCGATGAGGTCATGACCCCGGACTCGTCGCGGTTCTGGGACGCGGCGTCGTACGGGCCCGGTCGGCCGCAGGCCAGTTTCGACAAGCAGTTCGTGCGCGACTGGCTGGAGACCCAAGACTGGGACAAGACCGCGCCCGGGCCGGAGCTGCCAGCGGAGGTGATCGAAGGCACTCGCGCTCGCTACCTCGAGGCCTACGAGCGGATCACTGGGGCCAGCTTCAAGCGCTACCTGGAGGAGGACGTGATCGCCCCATGACCAGCTTCCGGTTCGCCGTCAACGTCACCCCCAAGCCCGGCATCCTGGATCCCCAGGGTCGGGCGGTGGAGGGGAGTCTCGGTCACCTTGGGATCAGCGGTGTCAGCGGCGTACGGGTCGGCCGCCGGGTCGAACTGACGGTGGACGCCGCCGACATGGAGTCGGCCAGGGTCGTCGTGGAACGCCTGGCCGGGGAGTTGCTCTCAAACCCCCTGATCGAGGCGTACGAGATCGAGCCGCTTGGCGCCGCCTCATCGATCGTCGGCGTAGCGGGCGTCGGCGTGGCGGGGCAGGCCTGACGTGGCGGTCCGGATCGGGGTCGTCGTCTTTCCTGGCAGCAATTGCGACCGGGATACGCTGCATGCTCTGGACCTCGCCGGCGCCGAGGCCGTGAGCCTGTGGCACGAACAGGCGACGCTTGGTGGCGTCGCGGCGGTCGTCCTGCCGGGCGGCTTCGCCTACGGCGACTACCTGCGGGCCGGAGCGATCGCCCGGTTCAGCCCGATCATGCGGGCGGTTGCCGCGTTTGCGGCCGGCGGCGGCCTCGTCCTGGGGATCTGCAACGGCTTCCAGGTCCTCGCCGAGGCGGGTCTCGTGCCTGGCGCGCTGCTGCGCAACGCGTGCCTTCGCTTCGTTGGCCGGGAGGTGGCGATCGTCCCTGCGCGACTCGATACGGCGTTCACCCATGCCTTGGCTTCGCGGAGCCCGTTGCGCATGCCGGTCGCCCATGGCGAGGGCTGCTACTACGCGGACGACGCGACCCTCGATGCCCTGGAGCCGAACCACACCCGGATTCGGAGAGTAGTTTGGCAGTGAAGGTGCCGGTTACACTGGTAATCCGCCCTTGAGCACGATCGGTGACCGCGGCAACGGCAGCACGATCACGGGGCCGCCCAATACACCTTGCCCCCAGACAATCAGGCCCGGGATGTCGGGCCGACCGAATGGATCGAGCACCATCGGTGCAATGCAGCCATCGCTCTCCGGGACTGTGCGCGCAAACACATTCTGGCACATGTCGCCCTCATCTGCTTCCATCGTGCGGCCCGAATCGGATGGCTTCGGCTTGGAGCAGGGGCTGCCGCCATCAGGTCCGGGGGTGGCGCGCTTCTCGCATTCCCGCTGCCAGGCATCGATCACCAACTGAGGATCCACGGTCGGCGCACAGGCATAGCCGGCGTCCGGATCGACGAAGATGAGTGACGGATCCGGGCAGTTGTTCACTGACGCGAACAGCTGCTGACACGCAAAGGCCTTTCCACCCGTACGGTG
>JANNQZ010000010.1:0-2451 GCA_031401015.1 Chloroflexota bacterium
GCCCGCCGTGCAGGGCGGCGGCGTTGCGGCGGCGCTCATGGAGTGGGCGATGGCGCGCATGCGCGACCGCGGCGCAACGCAGGCGTTCCTCGGCGTCTGGTGCGAGAACGTGCGAGCCAGCCCTGCGTGCCGCCCAGAAGGACCTGGACCGGATCACCAAGGAGAAGGACGCGGCGATCAACAATCAGGAGTACGAGGAGGCAGCCAGCCTGCGCGAAGCCGAGGTGACCGCCCGAGAGACAGTGGATAACCTGCGCGCTGAGTGGCAGGCCCAGATCTCCGGCGATCAGCCCACGGTCGGCGAAGAGGAGATCGCTCAGGTTGTGGCGATGTGGACCGGAATTCCGGTGACGCGGATCGCGCAGGAGGAGTCGGAGCGCCTGCTCCACATGGAGGAAGCTCTCCATGGTCGGGTGATCGGCCAGGAGGAGGCGATCGGAATTGTCTCAAAGGCCGTTCGTCGGGCTCGCGCGGGCCTCAAGGATCCAAAGCGACCGATCGGCTCGTTCATCTTCCTGGGCCCCACGGGCGTCGGCAAGACCGAGCTCGCCAAGGCGCTGGCGGAGTTCATGTTCGGCAGCGAGGACGCGCTGATCAAGGTCGACATGAGCGAATTCATGGAGCGTCACAACGTCAGTCGCCTGGTCGGTGCGCCTCCTGGATACGTTGGGTTCGACGAGGGCGGGCAGCTGACGGAAGCCGTTCGAAGGAAGAGCTACGCCGTGATCCTGCTCGACGAGGTCGAGAAGGCTCATCCCGAGGTCTTCAACATCCTCCTCCAGATCCTTGAGGACGGGCACCTGTCCGACGCCAAGGGCCGGCGGGTCGACTTCCGCAACTGCATCATCATCATGACTTCCAATCTGGGCGCCAAGCAGCTCCAGACCAACTCCAGCCTCGGGTTCCGGGTCCAGGGAGATTCGGATGCGTCGCGTTCCGAACTCTCGCACGAGCTGATGAAGGAGAAGGTCGCTGCCGAGTTGAAGCAGAACTTCCGGCCGGAGTTCCTCAACCGGATCGATGCGACCGTTGTCTTCCGCTCCCTGACCGTCGAGGAGATCGCCAAGATCGTTGACCTGATGCTGGCCCGCGTGCGCGACCAGCTCCGCGCGCAGCAGATGCAGCTCGAGGTCACCCAGGCGGCCAAGGAGCACATCATCAAGCTCGGCTACGACGTGGCGTATGGGGCCAGGCCACTCCGCCGGGTGATCCAGAACATGATCGAGGACGTCCTGGCCGAGCAGCTCCTGCTGGGCAAGTTTGAGCCGGGCGCCAACATCGTCGTCGACCGTGACCCGGAGGCCGGCCTCGACATCAGGCTGGCCGAGCCGCGCGAACCGGTCGAGGCGCGGTGAATCGCCTCGCCCGACCGGCGACGAAGGTCTGAGCGATGGCGCGGCCGCAAAGCCGCTTTGTCTGTCAGCGCTGCGCCGAGGCATTCCTTCGCTGGGAGGGCCAGTGCCGCGCCTGCGGTGAGTGGAACAGCCTCGTCGAGACGATTGTTCACGGGCCGTCCAGAAGCGAGCGTGTGAAGCGCCGGGGCGATGCCCCGGCGTCGCCATCGAGCCTGGCCGCGATCTCGGAGGTGGATCTGCCTCGGGTCAGCCTGGGGATCGGCGAGCTCGATCGCGTGCTCGGTGGAGGGCTGGTCCCGGGTTCCCTGGTCTTGCTTGGCGGCGAGCCGGGCATCGGCAAGTCAACGCTGCTGCTCCAGGCGGCAGCCGGATTGGCGCGCGGGTACAGCGACGCTGGGCGAGTCCTGTATGCCTCGGGTGAGGAATCGCCGGGTCAGATCCGCCTGCGGGCTGATCGGCTGGGCCTGCTCGGCGGGACCGCGGGCGACCGGATCCAGATCCTCGCGGAGCACGACATCGGCCGGATCGCGGAGGTCACGCGCGCCGCAAGACCGGCCCTGTTGATCGTAGATTCAATCCAGACGGCGACCGTGGACGAGCTCGAGGGGGCAGCTGGCAGCGTCGGGCAGGTGCGCGAGTCGGCTCTACGCTTGATGGAACTGGCCAAGGGGGACGGGATCGCCGTGATCCTCGTCGGCCACGTGACCAAGGACGGCTCGATCGCCGGGCCAAAGACGCTCGAGCACCTGGTCGACGCCGTGATCAGCCTCGAGGGCGAGCGGCATGCGACGCTCCGGCTGCTCCGAGCAGCCAAGAACCGATTCGGTTCCACGGACGAGGTCGGGGTGTTCGAAATGAACGACACCGGCATGATCGAGGTCGCCGATCCGGCGCGCGCCTTCCTTTCTGTTCAGCGCGGATCGGCACCCGGGTCGATCGTCGCCCCGACCATGGAAGGCACGCGGCCGTTGCTGGTCGAGGTCCAGGCGCTGGTCAGCCCGACCGGCTACGGGATGCCTGCCCGGAAGGCGAGCGGCGTGGATCCGAATCGGCTGAACCTGCTGATCGCGGTGCTTGGCCGACGAGCGGGGATCGC
>JANNQZ010000011.1:0-15684 GCA_031401015.1 Chloroflexota bacterium
ACGAGGACGTCGTACTCGTCCTGGACGGTCTTGATCCGGGTGTTGATGCCGTTGATCTGTTTGCGAACCGAGCGAATATCGGCATTGATCGCCCGCAGTTCGCGCGAGGTGGCGCTAATTTCGGCCGACACGCCGGCCTGAAGTCGCTGGAGGCGTGCCACCTGCGCCGCCTGCGCCGCAACGTTCTTCTTCAGCCGTTCCTGGCGGGCGCGGGCCTCGCTGAGTTCATCGCCGTAGGCGGTTGGGGCCGCCCCAGGCGCGCCAAACGCGCCGGCCACCAGTGGGAGAAGCAGCAGGACGGAGATGAACGGACGACTGGGACGACGACGCCGGGGGGAGGGTCCGGCATCATGGGTCCAGCCGCTCACGGGCGACCCCGCTCGGTGGTCTCTCGATCGTCCGTTCCTGGCGATGTCATCGTGCGAGCCGACTCCGTGGGTCGGACCAGATCCGGCCTGGACTGCGTCTGGTCCATCTGACGGTGAGCCCGCCGGTGGATCGCCGCCCGAAGCAGGCACAGACTCGGGACGACACCGGCTTCCGCGCATTCTACCCGGCGGGTCCAATTGTGGAATCGGCGCGGCATTCGCGCAGCAGGGCGCACCGACTAGCGGATCAGCACCGCCCACATGGCCCCGATGATGAAAAACGGCCCGAATGGCACGTAGGTACGACGGCCGATCCGGCGTGCCGCCAGGAGCACGAGCAGCACGACCCCCGACAGGACGAGGGCGAAGACGACGCTGCCGAGGCCCCGACTCCCCCCGGCCAGCAGCCCGATCCCGACGAGCAGCTTCACATCTCCCAGACCGAACGCCCCGGCGCCGAACGGGATGGACGGCAGGAACAGGACGGCCGGGATCGCCAGCGCGGCAATCACGGCCGGCACGATTTCCGGGCCGACGAGCGGATTCGTCCCGCTCAACGCGTACACGAGGGCGATCGGGATCACGGGCAGCGTCAGCAGGTCCGGCAGCAGCCGCTGGTCGAGGTCGGTCGCAAGTCCGATGACGAGCGTCACAAACCAGGCCCCGAACACCACGACCGCCACGGGATCCCCACCGAACCGCAGCGGCAGGAGGCCGAAGGCGATAGCGCCGACCAGCGCGGTGAGTCCCGTTCGCCAGTCGACGTCACGGCCAGGCGGGTGCTCCTCGTCGTGTTCGGGCCAGCGCGTCGCGAATCGGTCGGCGGCCAGGCCGAGGGCGAACCCGCCCGCCCCCAGCAATGCCGTCAACGGTTCCATCGTTCAGCGCCTGGACGGCTAGTTCGCGATGAGCCGAAAGGTCGGGATAGCGTTGGCTTCGCTAGACCGCGCGGGCGCCGGCGAGGGCCAGCTCGACCAGGGTCGCATGGGTCACGCCCGTCGCGCCGCGCGCCGCGTACGGAGCCGGCTTGCGGAAGTAGGCCGTCCCGCCGATGTCCAGGTGCACCCACGGGTTGGTCACGAATTCGCGAATGAACAGCCCGCTCTTGATCAGCGAGCCTTCGGCCGTCCCCGCGTTCTGCAGGTCGCCGTACCAGCTCTCCATCTCGGGGACATAGTCGTCCACCAGGGGCAGCTGCCAGAGCCGCTCACCGGCGCGTTCGGACGCCGCCGTGACCGAATCGTAGAACGCCTGCGGCGTCCCAAAGGCGCCGGTGACCAGGTGGCCGAGTGCCCGCGAGACGGCACCGGTCAGCGTCGCCACGTCGATCAGGTGGGTGGCGCCCAACTGCTCGGCGTAGGTCAAGGCATCGCCCAGGATCAGGCGCCCTTCGGCGTCGGTATTGGTGATGTCAACCTTCTTGCCGTTCAAGGCCGTGACGATGTCGCCCGGCCGCGTCGAGTGTGGCCCGGGCATGTTCTCGACCGCTGGCGCGACGGCCAGCAGCGGCGTCCCCGGGGCCAACCGCGCGACGGTGGCGATGGCCGCCAGGACCGTGCAGGCCCCGGTCTTGTCCATCTTCATCTCTTCCATCCGGTCGGACGGCTTGATGCTGATCCCGCCCGAATCGAAGCAGACGCCCTTGCCGACGATCGCGAGGTGTCGATCGAGCGCGTCGCGTTCACCTTCGGCGCCCGAGCGCAGCACGATCATCCGTGGCGGGTTGTCGCTGCCGCGGCCGACCGCCATGAACATGCCCATTCCGAGAGCGGTCGCGCGGTCAGGCTCGATGACGTCGATCCACAGGTCATGCCGCTTGGCAATCGCCCGGGCTTCATCGGCCAACACTTCCGGGCTCACGTCGTTCGACGCCCGGTTCGACAAGGTGCGGGCCAGATTGGCGCCCTCGGCGATCACGATGCCGCGCTCCGCCTCGCGCGTGAGGGCGGCCACGTCCGCGCCTGGAGCGATGAGCGTCAGCTCATCGAGATCCGGCGGAACCTGGTCGACCTTCTCCCGGTAGATCGTCCGGGGATCGTACGAACCTTCAAGGACGCCCCTGGCCACAAGGCCAGCCGCAATCGCCGCCACATCGGCAAGGTTCTCGGCGAGCGGCGACAGCCAGATCGCGAGCCGCTTGACGGTTCGCCCGGCGAGGCGACGCTCCGCGGAGGCAGCGATCCGGACCACCGTCTCGCGGTCCAGGGTCGCCACGTCGCCGATCCCTACTGTCAGGATGCGGGCTGCCGGCAGTGCACCGGCGGCCGCCAGGGCCGTCCCGAAGCGCTTCCCGCTCAGCTCCCCGAACTTGACGAGCGCCTGGAGCTCGCCGCCAGAGCGCCGGTCGAGTTCGCCCAGCGGCCCATCGAAGGCCGGGTCGGCGACCACGGGTACGACAAGGACGTCCGTGGCCACATCCCACGGCTGATCGGTAACGACACGCAGTTGCACGACTCAGGATTCCTCCGCAAGGGACCGCCGGACGGCGCCCTGTGCGCGGCGGTCGATGGTCAAATGTTGCGGGCAGTGTAGCGGTGCCCCGCCTCGCGGGATCCCCGAGCACGCCACTTACGGGGATGCCGCCTCGATAGCACTCGTCAGCCGACCCTTGGCCTCCTCGATGGTGATCACCGCGCCGTTCATCCCGCCCCGCCCGATCTCGGCCATGATCACGACCATGGCCCGCGTATCCGGCGGCAGGTTGGCGCGCGCGGCCGTCTCGCCGGCCTGGGCCGCTTCCACTTCGGCCGTCACGGTTCCGCCGCTTGCCGCGTAGGCGGCGTAGAGACCGCGCAGCGCAATGTCGTATGCCCCGCTGCGATCGAGCCACTGGTCGAGCACGGTGACGTCGACCGTGTTGGCGAGCTGGTCGCGCAACGCACGGGCGATGGAGATCGTCGAGTCGGCCTCCTTCAGCCGGTCGATCGCATCGGTATAGCGGGCTGCGCGACCGAACGCCGCTGCCTCCGTCACCAGGCGATCGTGCTGGTCGAGGAGGGAGCCCAGCTGGATCGCAGCGAACGAACCGGTGGTCAACCTGGCCCATGCCGGCTGCAGCCCCGCGGTGGCCTCCAGGGTCGCGCCCAGCGAAGCGTGTCGGGCAGCCACCTCCCGCGACAGCAATAGGGCAGTATCCGACCTGGCGACATACGGGACGTCCGCCAGCGCCAGATTCAGCTCGGTTGTCTGCGCCGTGAGCTGGTCGAGGAGTCGATCGCCCTCGGCAATAGCGGCCTGGACGGTCGCGGCCTCGCCCCCGTTGAGCGCAGCGAGGGCACCGCGGGCCTGAACCCCGAGCGCAGCGAGCTGTTCGGCCAGCATGTCAAGCCGGCCGGAGACGCCATCGAGCACGAGCTTTGCCTCAAGATCGCGGGCGTACGTCAACTCGGCGCGCGACGCCGTACCTGGCTGGTGATTCGCCGCGCTGATCAGGCCGGTGGCCCCGAGGGCGATGGCCACCACGATCGCGAGCCAGCCGAGCCCCTCCAGGATGCGAACGACCAGGTGCTTCATGCGCCGCCGGCACGGATGGTGAACACCGTGGCAGGGTAGCATCGCGGCCATGACGGATCCCGAGGATGGTGGCTCGACTGATGGCCTGGGTGGCGGGGTGGGTGGTGGCCTGACCGGCCAATCGCTGCGCCGCCTCATCGGCGCGATGCCCAAGGCTGAGCTGCACCTGCACCTCGATGGCTCCCTGCGGGTCGACACGGCGCTCGAGCTCGCCCGGACTCGCGGGATCGACGCCCCCCGGGACTGGGCCAGCATGTCCGCGGCGCTGATCGCCCCGATGCCGTGCGCCGACCAGGCCGAGCTGCTTCGAGCCTTCGATCTACCGATCGCGCTGATGCAGGACGCCGAGGCGCTCGAGCGGATCACCGCCGAACTGGTCGAATCGAAGGCCGCCGACAACGTCCGCTACGTCGAGATCCGCTGGGGCCCGCTCCTCCACGTCGTGCGCGGCCTGTCCATCGCCGACGGGATCGCGGCCGTCTGCGCCGGGGCGCGTGGCGCGGCCGCCCGAACCGGGATCACGGTTCGGCTCATCTGCACGGCGTTGCGTTCGCACGACCCCGCGGACAACGTGGTCCTGGCCGAGACCGCGGCCCGTTTACGGGACCAGGGGCTGACGGGCTGGGATCTGGCGGGGGACGAGGCCGCATACCCGGATCCACTGACCCACGCCGCGGCGTTCGACGCGGCGCGAGCGGGTGGCCTGCGGATCACCGTCCACGCCGGGGAATGGGGCGGGGCCGCCCAGGTTCGGCGGGCGCTGGGCGTCTCCCCGGAGCGGATCGCCCACGGCGAGGGTGCGATCGACGATCCGGCCCTCTGTCATGCGTTGACAGCTCGCGGAGTAACGCTCGACCTGTGCCCCACCTCCAATGTCCAGGCCGGGACCGTGCCGTCCGTGGCGCGGCATCCCCTCGCCCGCCTCCACCGTGCGGGCGTGCCCGTTACCCTCAACACGGACGACACCACCGTCTCCGACATCACCTTGTCCGAGGAATACACCGGCGCCGTGGAACAGATCGGGTTGACCCTGCCCGAGCTGTGGGCGATCAACCGGCGCGCTCTGGATGCCGGCGTCGCATTCGCCGACGAGGCGGCCCTCGCGCCGATCCGGGTCGCGTTCGATACCTGGGCCGCCGGCATCCCCGAACTTGGGGTCGCGCCAAGCTAGACAAGCGCGCCGAAGGCCCGCTAGGCGCCGAGTATGTCCAGGATCGCCGCCAGCTCCGCGGCATCGGCGGCGATGGCTGTTGGGGCCTCATCGGCCGGGAGCGCCTCGACCTGTTCGCGCGTCGTGACTCCGGTCAGCATGAAGACGCACCGGGCGCCCACGGCGCGGGCCGCGGCGAGGTCCGTCCCGATCCCGTCGCCGATCATGATCGCCTCGGACGGCTGGCGGCCAACGGCGTGTGCGGCGGCCTCCAGCAGGTACGGCGCGGGCTTGCCGATGGAGATGGGCACGATCCCGGTCGCCGCCTCCACCGCGGCGACAAGCGCGCCGGCACCCGGACGCAACCCGCGCTCGGTCGGGTAGACGGGATCGCGGTTGGTGGCGATGAAGTGGGCACCCGCCCGAATGCAGTCCGCGGCAACGGCCAGGCGCGCATAGGTCAGGTTGGGGTCCAGCCCGACCACGACGGCATCCGGGTTCCCGGCCGCGGTGAACCCGTCGATCCCCTCCTGGCCAACCCTTGTTGCAGCGTGGGCAGCACCCACCACGTCGTAGCCCTCGTCGCGCAACTCCCGTTCGAGCCCGCCCGCGCCCAGGACCAGGACCCGCCGGATCTCCGGATCGTGTTCCTTGAGGTAGAGCGCCGTCGCCCGGGCGGACGAGACGACCGTTATCGGGCTGACCGGGGCCCCCATCGCCGCCAATCGGGTCTGGTAGTCGGCCCGGTAGTGCATCGAATTGTTCGTGACGTAAACGATGTCATCGCCCCGTGCGGCCCGGTCAGCGAGAACCCCGGCGACCCCAGGCACGGGGTCCGCGCCGCGGTAGACAACCCCGTCGAGATCGACCAGCAGCAGGAGGCTCACGGGTCGGATCGTAGCCGCGCACCTGCGGCCGCGTACGATGGGTGCATGCCCGCCCCGGATCGCAACCCGCTCGCCGCCACGGATCGACTGCTGGTGGACGGCACGAACCTGCTCCACAGCCTGTCGCGGACGGCCGGGGTTAGCGGGGCGGCACCCCCTGCCGCGCTGATCGGGCGACTCCGGGCGGTTGTGCCGGCCACCGTCGGGATTGAGCTGGTCTTCGACGGCCCGCCCGAGCGCGGCCTGCGCGGCGAGCGGATCGCGGCCGGGACATCGGTCCGTTACAGCGGCCCCCGTAGCGCCGACGCGGTGATCCTCGCCCTGATCGACGACGTTCGACTGGTCGATGGTCCCGATGGCACCGCCAGGCTCCTGGTCGTCACCGACGATCGCGACCTCCGCCATGAATCGCGGATGCGGGGCGCCCGGACGGCGGGCTCCAGGTGGCTGCTCGGTCGCCTGGACAGCGGTCGCGGGGGCGGCGCTCGACTTTCGACAGCATCCATCGGAAACCCCCGCGCGCCGCGCCCGATCCCGGCGGCGTCAGCGGCCGCGCAGAGCGATGGCGATCCGGCCGAAACCGATCGCCCCGGTTGGCGTCCGGGGCGCGGCGCGACTGCGAAACGAGGGAATCCACACCGGTCCCCGAAGGCGGGTGGGGCTGGTAGGATGCCGCGGTGAATCTCGTCGACGTCCTCGATGCCGTCTGGAAGCAGATCATCGAGATCACCTCCATATTCGTGCTACCCAACTGGGGCGACGTCATCGGCCTGCTGCCCGTGCTGGTCGTCCTCGGGCTCGTCGCGCCATTCCTGACCTTCGTCGCGCTCGGCATGGTCATCTACGTCGCCCGCAGGCCGCGAGCCAAGGTGAACTTTGAGGAGGGCCCGCGGGTCGCCGAGATCGGCCCGGGTGGCGAGCCCGTCTTCCCGGTGGGCCTCCCGTACTGTCGCCGCGACCTTCTGACCTTCCCCTCCGGCACGCAGCGCTGCGACCGTTGTCACGACCAGCTCGCCGTTGTCTGCCCGATGTGCAGCACCGGGCGTTCCGCGCGGCTCGACACCTGTGCTGACTGCGGCCTCGTGCTCAAGGTCAAGGCTCGGGCCGTTGCGGTCCGGGCGTCGGCGGGCCCCAGGCCCGGCGGCGCGGCTGCAGCCTGACCGCCGCACGGCCGCGCTGCGATAGCGATCGCGATGCCAACAGCGACCTGAGCATGGAGGCGCTTTCGTCCGGCCTATTCGCGCTCGGCGTGGTCTTCATCGCGCTCGGGTTCGCGGCCCATGTCGGCCATGCCGTGATGCTGGCGAACGGGCGGCGGACGCTCTCCGTCCTTGCCGCGGCGCAGCAGCCCGCGTATGCCGGCGTCGTAACCGGCTCGTTCGTCGCCGCCAGGCTCGGGGCCGCCGCGGGCGGTCCCAGCACCGCGGCCTCTCCCAGCCCCCTGTCGGGCGCCGCTCTGGGGCTCACCCTGGTCGGCTGGCTGGCGCTCGGCGCCTCGCTGGCGTTGCGGGCCGTCATCGTCGGTCGCGGGCCGTGGGGCAACATGTTCGAGTTCAGCGTCGCCTTCGCGTTCTCGATGCTCGGCGGCTATCTCTACCTCCAGCGCCGCTACCCGATCCGCTCGATCGGCTTCCTCCCGCTCGGCGTTGCCCTCGCGATGCTGCTCTACGCCTCGAGCCTGCCGTCCGAGATCAAGCCGCTGGTGCCGGCCCTCCAGAACGCGCCGTTGCTCACGATCCACGTCGGCATGGCCGTCCTGAGCTACGGGATCTTCGCCACCAGCTTCGCGGCCGGCGTGGCCTACCTCATCCAGGGCCAGAACGACCGGTTCGCCTGGCTACCGTCGCACAAGGTCCTTGACGAGGCGGCCTACCGGGCGGTGATCATCGGCTTCCCGATCTTTGCGACCATGATCATCCTGGGGTCCTGGTGGGCTTCGATCGCCTGGTCACGCTACTGGGGCTGGGACCCAAAGGAAACCGCGGCCCTGGTCACCTGGCTGATCTACGCGGTCTACCTCCACGCCCGCAACCAGCGTTCGTGGGCCGGGCGCCCCGCGGCCCTGCTACTGGTCATCGGCTTCGGCATGGTGCTGGTCACCTATTCGGGCTCGCTCTGGTTCAGCGGCCTGCACGCCTACAGCGGGCTGTAGCGGGGAGAAACCTCCATCCAGGCGGTCGTTGGGGTCGATCGGCACGTCCCGATGTGACAAAGGACCTTGACAGGTCGGCCCTATCAAGGTAGCTTGACAGCATGCAGAACGACGTTCGGAAGCTGCGAGAAACACTCAGCCTGAGCCAGGGCGAGCTCGCCCATCGACTCTCTGTCTCTCGCCAGACCGTCAATGCGATCGAGACCGGGCGCTACCTGCCGTCGCTGCCGCTGGCATTCGCCATCGGGCGATTCTTCCGCAAGCCGATCGAGGAGGTATTCCGTGATGACGATCATTCGTAGGAGCCCGGTCCTCGTCGTCGGAGTGCTGGTCGGGATCGTCATCGGCGCCGCCGAGCTGATCGGCGGTGGGCCGGTCTGGCCCGCTGCGCTGTCGACCACGATCCCCATCGGCTACGCGCTCCTCGTGACGATCCTGAGCCGCCACAGCGAGACCGCCAGCGTCCTCGCCGGTCGCCCCGTCGACGAGCGCTGGGAGCTCATGAACCAGGAGGCCGCGGCATGGGCCCTCGGCGTGTCGGCGATGGTGATCCTCGCCGGTTTCGTCGTCGCGGACGCCAGCGGGGGCGACTGGATGCCCTACGCGCTCATCGGTGCGGCAATGGCCGCCGCGTACGCTGGCTCGCTCGCCGTGATCCGGCTGCGCGGTTGACGCACGACCCTCGAACGGTGAATGCAGTGGAGGCTGGCGATCGATGAGTCTCGTTCTGGACAACCTCACCAAGCGGTTCGGGCCGGTTGTCGCTCTCGATGGGATCTCGTTCATCGTTGAGCCAGGGCAGGTCTTCGGATTCCTCGGTGCGAACGGTGCCGGCAAGACAACCACGATGCGGATCGTCCTTGACATCCTCCGACCTGACAGCGGCACGGTGACCTGGGCTGGCACGCCGACGACCGCTGTGCCGCGCCGGACGTGGGGCTACCTCCCCGAGGAGCGCGGGCTTTACCCGCGCCTGGAGGTCCTGGAGCAGCTCGTCTTCTTCGCCTCGCTCTACGCGATCTCACGTCGCGAGGCCACCGCCCGGGCGCGCGACTGGCTGGCCCGCTTCCGCATCCCCGAGTACGAGAAACGGCGCGCGGAGGAGCTATCGAAGGGCAACCAGCAGAAGGTCCAGCTGATCGCGGCGGTCCTCCACGAACCCGATGTCCTGATCATGGACGAGCCGTTCGTCGGTCTCGACCCGGTCAACGTCTCGCTCCTGAAGGAAGCGTTCGGCGAGATGCGCAAACGGGGAACCACGCTCATCTTCTCGACCCACCAGATGGAGATGGTCGAAGAGCTGTGCGAGGCGGTCGTGATCATCGACCGCGGCCGGCTCGTCGTGGGTGGCCCGATCCGCGACGTGAAGCGCGCAAGCGGGCGGCGTGTCGTCACGCTCGGGGTGGAAGGTGATGCCGGGTTGCCGTGGCTTGCCGACCTCGAGGGGGTCACGGTCGTCAGGCCCGGCCAGGACCACACCGAGCTCGACATCCGCGGACGCGACCCGCAGGACATCCTGCGCCTGGCGATCGAGCGCGGCGAGCGCGTCACCGAGTTCCGGATCGCCGATCCGTCGATCGAGCAGGTGTTCATCGAGCACGTCGGTCGTGCCCCGTCCGACGATCACCACCTGGCGGAGGTGGCGCGATGAGCCCAGGGCTGGCCGCCAACGTCCGCAACACCGTCGCCATCGCCCGTCGCGAATTCGTGTGGCGCGGGCGGACCCGAACGTTCCGGCTCACGACGGCCGTGCTGGTCGTGGTCGGGGTGGCGGTGGCCCTGGCCCCGGTGATCATCCGGTTCATCGACCGAAGCAGCACCGGCGACCGGATTGAGGTCGCCGTCAACGACACCGCTCCCGGCATCGACATCCCCGCCGCCCTCGGCCTCCTCCTGAACGGGCCAGACCAGGAGCCCGGGGATGGCGTCGACGCCTCGCCCAACGTCGTCATCGAGGCCACCTCCGACATCGAGGCCGGTCGCGCCCGAGTCGTGGACGGCTCCACGTCTGCCCTGCTCGTGGTGGATCGGACGGCCGCCGGCGAGCTCGAATTCACGCTCTACTCGAAGGACCCGGTCGTCACCCGGAACTCGCTGTTGATCCGCCAGGCGGCCAGCTCCATCGTCGTCCAGGATCGGCTGAGCCGGGCCGGGATCCCAGCGATCGACCAGGCCGCCGTCTTCGCGCCGCCGACGTTCCTGATCGAGCCCGCTGATCCTGGCGCGTCGAACGACAGCCCGCGGAGCGGCGAGGACTTCGCCGCCTCGTATGCGATCAGTTTCACCCTGTCGATCCTCCTGTTCATGGCCGTGATCCTGTACGGCCAGTGGGTTGCCTTCAGCGTCGCCGAAGAGAAGAACAGCCGGGTCATGGAGGTGGTCCTGGCCGCCGCGACTCCGTTCCAGCTGCTGACCGGCAAGGTCATCGGCGTGGGGAGTCTCGCACTCCTGCAATACGTCGTCGTGCTAGTGCCGTCGACGGCGGCAATCCTCTTCCAGGACCGGATCGCCGCGCTGATCTTCGGCGGCTCCGGGAGCGGCGGGCTGCCGGAGGGGCTCTCTCTGCCGCTCCTGGGCCTGTTCGGCATCATGCTCGTGCTGGGTTTCGCGTTCTACGCGGTGCTCTACGCCGGAGCCGCCTCGCTCGTCAGCCGCCAGGAGGATGTGAACCAGATTGTCGCGCCGCTCACCCTCGTCTCGGTCGGCGGCTACCTCGTCGCGTCGTACGTCGGGACCGGGCTAATTCCGATCGATTCGCCGCTAGTGATCGTGCTGTCGTTCATTCCGTTCTTCAGCCCCTACCTGATGCTCACGCGGGTGGGACTTGGCACCGCGTCGCCGCTGGAGGTCGCGCTGGCGATCCTCCTGCTCGTCGCATTCATTCCGGTAGCGCTGTGGGTTGCGGCACGCCTCTACCGCTCCGGGGTCCTCCTGTATGGCCAGCCGCCAACGCCGCGAACGCTGATCCGGGCGCTCCGCGGCCGCTGAACCCCACATCGATCCCCCGACCCCAGGACGCCTGAACCGGACGGCGCGGCCGGGCGGCACGGCCGCCGGATCCGCGAGTTCCAATGCGTTCGCCGGTGCTCTTCCAGCTGACGCTGCGCGAACTCGAGGTCGCCGGGCTGGTAGCCGCGGCTGTCCGATCGGCTGGTATGATACAGAACAATCGTTCGATATCATGGCGTGGACAAGCTGGTCGGGGATCGTGGACAACCCGCCCCCGAGGCGTGGACGATCGCGCTTCCGACGTGGATATCGTCCGATCGGGGGTGGATAGCCGCCAGCTGGGTAGTACACCCCCCGAACCACCATATCTAGCGCTCCGTACCCAACTGCAACCACAACATCTTGTGGTTTGGGGCTTGACGGCCGACCGGTCGAGGCGTAAAGTTCGTCGGTCGCCTGATCGAACGAGACGCCCAACACGCCCCTCCGCCGACCGGATTCGTCGGCCAGAGGCGCGGCCCCCAGACCATCTCGGGACACCGACGACGCAATCGGTGGCAGCTACATCACAGCGACCCACGCGGAGGAGCGAGGCAGATGGCACGAGCAGCGAGCGAGGCGACCCCGGTCATGGCCCCCCAGACCCAGCCCACACCCACGACCGGGCAGACCGCAGGCCAGACCACGACCGGGCAAGTCACCGGCCAGACCACGGCCACGGCAACCACCAGCCCCACGACGGCCGCCCCCGCTGCCCACTCGCACCTGACCGGCCCGTACGGCGCCAGCTTCGGCGGCCTCACTCCCGACGGCGCCCCCGTCCGCGGCCTGACCTTCGAACGCCGCTTCACCACGCCCGGCGTCCATCCCTACGACGAGATCACCTGGGAGTACCGCACCGCCGGCATCGCCAACGAGTCCGGCAAGTCCGTCTTCGAGCAGAAGGACGTCGAAGTCCCGGACTTCTGGAGCCAGCTCGCCACCAACGTCGTCGTCAGCAAGTACTTCCGCGGCCACCTCGGCACGCCGGAGCGCGAGACAAGCGTCCGCCAGCTGATCGACCGCGTCGTCAACACGATCACCGCATGGGCCGAAACGCAGCACTACTTCGCCACGGACGAGGACCTGCGGACCTTCCAGGCGGAGCTGACCCACCTGCTCGTCCACCAGAAGATGGCCTTCAACTCGCCGGTCTGGTTCAACGTCGGCATCGAGCAGAAGCCCCAATGCTCGGCGTGCTTTATCAACTCGGTCGAGGACACCATGTCCTCGATCATGGACTTGGCCAAGACCGAAGCCATGCTCTTCAAGTTCGGCTCGGGCGCCGGCAGCAACCTCAGCACCATCCGCTCATCCCGCGAGAAGATGGCCGGCGGCGGCACGGCCTCGGGCCCCGTCTCATTCATGAAGGGCTACGACGCATTCGCGGGCGTGGTCAAGAGCGGTGGCAAGACCCGGCGCGCGGCCAAGATGGTGATCCTGGACGCCGGCCACCCGGACATCCTCGACTTCATCGACTCGAAGGCCCACGAGGAGCAGAAGGCCTGGGCGCTGATCGAGGCCGGCTACGACCCCTCCTTCACCGGCGAGGCCTACGGCAGCGTCTTCTTCCAGAACGCCAACCACAGCGTCCGCGTCACGGACGAGTTCATGCAGGCCGTCACGGACGACCAGGACTGGACGACGCGCGCGGTCGTCGCGCCACACGACCCGATGGGGACCTACAAGGCCCGCGACATCTTCCGGCGCATGGCTGATGCCGCCCACCTGTGCGGTGACCCGGGCATCCAGTACGACACGACCATCAACGACTGGAACCCCGTCTCCAATAGCGCCCGACAGTACGCCACAAATCCGTGCGTCACGGGCGACACGCTTGTGGCAACGGACGAAGGCTGGCGCTCGATCGAGTCGCTCGTGGGCGAGCGCGTCAACATCATTGGCGCCGATGGCCAGCCGCACCCCGTCGATCAGATCTTCCCGACCGGCACGAAGCCGGTCTTTGAGCTCAAGACCAAGTCCGGCTATCGCGTCCGGATCACCGCCGACCATAAGGTCGCGACGACCCGCGGCGATATCGCCGTGAAGGATCTGCAACCCGACGACCTGATCTTCCTGAACGCGCCTGGCTTTGGCCGCGAGCAGGTTGCGCCCGCCCTCGGCGAGGCAATCGGTCTGGCGGTCGGTGACGGCTGCCTCGTCTGGACCCCGGCCGGCGAGATCGAACGGCCGATGATCATCTTGACCATGCACGCCAACGAGGCGGGCATCCTCGAGACCGTCGCCGTCGAGCTCAATGAGCAGAAGCGGCACCTGAAGGCCGTCGGGTCGGTCGGGCGAAACGACGACGTGCACGTTTCAATGGGTGCCACCGGGTCGCGGTTGGCCTTTGCATCTCGCCCTGTCATCGAACAGTTCATGAGCTACGCGGTCCTCGACGAGGGCAGCGCACTCAAGCGGTTCAAGCCGGCCGTCCACGGCCTCGACCGGACCTCGATGGCGGCGCTCCTGCGTGGCCTCTTCACCGCCGATGGCACGGTCGTCGACTCGGGTTCGCGGAGCCAGTACGTCGGGCTCGACTCCACCTCGCTCGAGCTGCTGGAACAGGTCCAGCGACTGCTGCTTGGCTTTGGGATCAAGTCGAAGCTGTACGAGAATCGCCGCGGTGGCAAGTTCGAGCAGATCCTGCCGGACGGCCGCGGTGGCCACAAGGCCTACCCGGTCAAGGAGATGCACTCGCTCCGGATCACCCGCAGCTCGCGCGTCCGGTTCGAGCGCGAGATCGGCTTCGTGGCCGGCAGCCCCAAGGCGGCGAAGCTGGTCCGTCTGAACGCCCGAGTCTCCACCTACAGCGATGAGCTGATCGACGGCATCGGGTCGGTCACGCCGCTCGGCGAGGAGCCGGTGTTCGACCTGACCGAACGGGCCACGAGCCATTTCGTCGCCAACGGGCTCGTTGTTCACAATTGCTCGGAATTCAGCTTTTTGAATGACACCAGCTGCAACCTGGCCAGCGTCAACCTCATGAAATTCGTCCGGCCGGACGGCGAATTCGACGTCGAGGACTATCGATACGCCTGCCGGCTGACGATCACCGCCCAGGAGATCCTGGTCGACAACGCCAGCTACCCGACGCCGCGGATCGAGGAGAACAGCCACAAGTTCCGCCCGCTCGGTCTGGGCTACGCCAACCTCGGCGCGCTGCTGATGTCACGCGGCCTGGCGTACGACGGCGACAAGGGACGCAATTTCGCCGCCGCGCTGACGGCGATCATGACCGCCGAGGCCTACCGCCAGAGCGCGATCATCGCGCGCGATCACGGCGGGCCGTTCGCTGAATACCGCAAGAACGAGGAACCGTTCCTGCGCGTCATCGGGATGCATCGCGATGCCGCGTATCAGATCTCGAAGGATGGTGTCCCGACCGACCTGCTCGAGACGTCTCGTCGTTTGTCTGACGAGGCGCTCGAGCTCGGCCGGGAACACGGCTACCGCAACGCGCAGATCAGCCTCCTTGCTCCTACTGGGACCATCGCGTTCATGATGGATTGCGACACCACGGGTGTGGAGCCGGACATCGCGCTGATCAAGTACAAGAAGCTGGTCGGCGAGGGCTTCCTCAAGATCGTCAACCAGACCGTCCCGTCCGCCCTGCGCAAGCTCGGCTACGGCGCGGAAGAGGTCGATGAGATCCTCGCCTACCTGGCGGAGCACGAGACGATCGAGGGCGCCCCGCACCTCAAGCCACAGCACCTGCCGGTCTTCGACTGCGCGTTCAAGCCGGCCAACGGCGAGCGCTCCATCCACTACATGGGCCACGTCCGGATGATGGGCGCCATCCAGCCGTTCCTGTCCGGCGCGATCAGCAAGACCGTCAACATGCCCGAGGCCGCCACGGCCGAGGAAATCGAGCAGGTCTACCTCGAGGGCTGGAAGCGGGGCCTCAAGGCGATCGCGATCTACCGCGACGGCTCCAAGCGGTCGCAGCCCCTGAGCACCGGCAAGAAGAAGGACGAGGGTACCGCCGAAGACAAGGAGACGATCGAGGGCCTGCGCCGGCAGCTCGCGGCCGCCCAGGTCGAGGCCACCAAGCCGCACCGCCGCCGGCTCCCCTCCGAGCGGACCGCGGTCACCCACAAGTTCGAAATCAACGGCCACGAGGGCTACATCACCGTCGGCCTGTACCCGGACGGCCAGCCCGGCGAGATCTTCCTCAAGATGGCCAAGGAAGGCTCCACGATCAGCGGCCTGATGGACACGCTCGCCACGTCCGTCAGCCTGGCGCTCCAGTACGGCGTGCCGATGCGGGACGTGGTCAACAAGTTCGCCCACGTGCGGTTCGAGCCCAGCGGTTTCACCGGCAACCCCGAGATCCCGATCGCCAAGAGCCTCGTGGACTACATCTTCCGCTGGATGGGATCCCGGTTCCTGCCCAGCGAAGAGAAGGGTGCCCTCGGGCTCATCGACCGCTCCGCGGTGGTGGCCGAGGCTCCTGCCGCGTTCGGCGCGTCGGCCCTCCAGCCCCGCGCGGACGAGGGCATCACCGCCCAGTCCGAGGCGATCTCGGCGGTGGTGACGCCGGTCGTGGCCCCGGATCCCGCGCCGGCTCCGGCGTCCGGCGACACGGCCAGTGCCCGCGCCACCGCGGCCACGTCGGTCGCCGCC
>JANNQZ010000012.1:0-7257 GCA_031401015.1 Chloroflexota bacterium
ATCTCGAGCCGGAGCGTGTCGCCCGGCGACACGACCCGCTTGAAGCGGACCTCGTCGATGCCCGCGAACAGCCCGATGCGGTCGCCGAAGCCCGGCTGCTTGGCCACGTAGATCCCCATCGTCTGGGCCAGCGCCTCGACCTGGAGGACGCCGGGCATCACGGGCAGGCCCGGGAAGTGGCCCTGGAAGAACCACTCGGTGGCGGTGACGGCCTTGATGCCGACGATCCGCTTCGCCTCGGGGTCGTACTCCACGATGCGGTCGACGAGGAGGAAGGGCCAGCGGTGCGGGATCAAGCCCTGGATCTCGCCCACCGTGTGCACGATGACCGGCTTCGCGACGGGGGCGTCGGGTGCGGGGGTGTCGTCGGTCACGTGAGGCTCCAGCAGGTTCGGGGCGAAGGGTAGACCGGGGTCACGAGGCACGCTCCTCGCCGGCGAGGAACGCGGCGCTGCCGATCCGGTCGAGGAGGTTGGTGGTGAAGTGGCCCTCGAGGAACGGCTTGGACGCGAGCAGCGCCCGGTGGATCGGGGTGTTGGTCACGACCCCCTCGATGACGAGCTCATCGAGGGCGGCCCGGCCGCGGGCGATGGCGGCCTCGCGGGTGGGACCCCAGACCACGAGCTTGCCCAGGAGCGAGTCGTAGTACGGCGGGACCTCGTAGCCGGCGTAGGCGTGGGAGTCGAAGCGGACCCCGGGCCCACCCGGCGCGTTGTAGCGCTCGATGGTCCCGGCGCCGGGCCGGAAGTCGTGCAGCGCGTCCTCCGCGTTGATGCGGAACTCGATGGCGTGGCCGCGCTGCGGGATGTCCGCCTGGGTGAGGCCCAGGGGCTCGCCGGCGGCGATCCGGATCTGGAGGGCGACGAGGTCGATGCCGGTGAGCATCTCCGTGACCGGGTGCTCCACCTGGATCCGGCAGTTGATCTCGATGAAGTAGAAGGCGCCGGAGGCATCGACGAGGAATTCGAGGGTGCCGAGGTTCTCATAGCCGGCAGCGACGGCGGCCTTGATGGCACGCTCCGCGAGCTCCACGCGGGACGACGGCGGGAGGGCCGGCGTGGGCGCCTCCTCGATGATCTTCTGGTGGCGGCGCTGCACCGAGCAGTCGCGCTCGCCGAGATGGACGCCATGGCCGTACTTGTCCACGACGACCTGGATCTCCACATGGCGGTTTTCGTCCAGCCATTTCTCGAGGTAGAGCGAGTCGTCGCCAAACGCGGCCTTGGCTTCCGAGCGACAGACGCGCAGGACGCCTTCGAGCTCACGCGGCGTCCTGACCATCCGCATCCCCTTGCCGCCACCGCCGGCGGACGGCTTGATCAGCACGGGATAGCCGATCCGCTCGGCCTCGCCCAGGGCGTGCATCTCGTCGCGGAGCATGCCTTCGGAACCCGGGATGGTGGGCAGGCCGTGGCCGGCGAACAGTTCCCGGGTGCCAGCCTTGCTGGCGAACCGCTCCAGGACCGCAGCGGGGGGCCCGATGAAGGTCAGGCCGTGGGCGGCGACCACCTCGGCGAACCCGTCGTCCTCGGACAAGAACCCGTAGCCCGGGTGGATCGCGTCGGAGCCCGTGATCATCGCGGCCGAAATGACGGCTGGGGCGGAAAGGTAGGAGCGCTTCGCATCGGCAGGTCCGATGCAGATGGCCTCGTCGGCAAGCTGGACAGCGAGGGAGTCACGATCCGCCTCGCTGTAGGCGACGACGGCCTCGATACCCAGGACCCGGCAGGCGCGCAGGATCCGCAGGGCAATCTCGCCACGGTTCGCGATCAGGATCTTGCGGAACATGATCAGGGTCCGGTGTTGACGTCGGGCGGGGTGGCGGAGGGGGCGGTCGTGGCGGCGGCGGTCGTGGCGGTCGTCGCGAATTCGATCGCGACGAGCTCCTGGCCGTACTCAACCGCATCGCCTCCCTCGGCCAGGCTCGTCCCGACAACGCCATCGGTCGGGGCCACGACCTCCTGCGGCACCCCGAGCATGTCGACCGTCCCGAGCCGGTCTCCGGCGCGAACCCGAGTCCCTGCGCGCGCCGCCGGCCCGGGATGATAGATCCCGACCGCTGGCGAGGTGGCGATCGCTCCGTGGCCGTCGCCGCTGGTCCTGACCTCCCGGGAATCGCGGGGCTCGCGGCCTGGACCCGGGCCCGGACCTGGGCCGACTGGAGTCATGCCCGGCTGATGAATGGACGGCGATCCGCCGGGTGCGCCCCGGGATCGGTCGGTGCGGTGAGCGCGGTCGGTCGCCCGGTCGGCGGCGCGTCGATCGTCGGTGATGGGAGCGTCAGCGGGTCGGCGCAACCGGATTCGGAGCGAATCCTCGCGAACCTCCAGCTCGGCCAGGCCGGTCGTCCCGAGCTTCGCGATCAGCGTCGGCACGAGTTCGTCCATCGACCGCGCCAGCGCTGCGTGATCCGCGGCACGCTCCGTAGCGGTACGCTCGGTAGCGGTACGCTCCGTGGCGGTACGCTCGGTGGCGGAACGAATGACGGCGTCGTGGTCGTGCTCAAGCATGGCGCGGTCCGCTAGCGCGGGATGGGCGCCCGAACGGATTGAGCGGTCGGTGCGCAGCGTCGGCGGATCTGGCCGAGGACACCACGAAATCTGCCGACTTCCGCGCCCGTCGTCGGGAGGTTGTTCTTCCGGAAAGAACAAACCGTGCGGGTGACTCGCTCCAGCGACAGGCCAAGAGGTGTGGACTCACACCGTCGAGGCGAAATCGCCCTTGGATGGCCACTTTGGGTTCGTCAGACGCCTCGGCCCCGGCCCAATGCATCGAATCGTTGTCCCGCGGACAACGAATGGCCCGGAGCGAGGAGGTCGAGGCCCGCGAATGCGCCGGAACTGTGAGTTTGTTCTCCTGGGCAGAACAGGAGCCGGCGGAAGCGGGGTGGGCGACATGCTGGACCTCCCTCACTCGCTAGACCTCCTCGCGGGCCGGCGGCTCGTCGCGCGACCATGACGAACCCATGCCGCTGACCACCTTGCGCCCTGGACCCAGCAGATCGCGGAGGCGATCGCCCAGCCCACGCCCGGCCGGCGGCGGCGCCGCTTCCAGGATTTCGGCCTCAGTGTAGGACCCCAGCGCGCGATAGCGTCGATAGCGCGATTCGAGCAGGTCGTCGATCGTCAGTTCGTCCAGCGCTGCGAGCCGGTCGACGATGATCGCCTTGAGCCGGCGGGCGGTCTCGGCGTGGTCCGAGTGCGCGCCGTCGCGTGGTTCGGGCACCACGATATCGATGACCCCGAGGGCCTGCTGGTCGGCCGCGGTCATCTTCATGGCGACCGCGGCGGTCGCTGCCTCATCGGGGGTTCGCCACAGGATCGACGCGCAGCCCTCGGGTGAAATGACCGAGTAAACCGCGTTCTCGAGCGCGATGACCACATCGCCGACGGCGATGGCCAGCGCGCCGCCGGACCCACCTTCGCCGGTGATCACGGTCACGATCGGGGTGCGCAGCCGACTCATCAGGCCGATGGATCGGGCGATCGACTCGGCGATGCCCCGCTCCTCCGATTCCGGACCCGGGTGGGCGCCGGGCACGTCGACGAAGGTCACCACCGGCAGGCCGAAGCGCTCGGCGAGCTCCATCAGGCGCATCCCCTTGCGGTAGCCCTCGGGATGCGGCATACCGAAGTTGCGCCGGATGTTCTCGTCGGTGTCCGCGCCCTTCTGCTGGCCGATCACGACGATTCGCCGATCCTCGAGACGGCATATCCCGGCCACGATCGCCGCGTCGTCGCCGAACAGGCGATCGCCATGGAGCTCGACGAAGTCCTCCGTCATCGCGGCGACAAACTCGAGCGTGCGCGGGCGGCGCAGGTTTCGGGCCGTCAGGACTCGCTCCCAGACGGCGTCGCGCGTCTCCCCCGCGGTCGCGTTCCCCGCTGACGAGCCGGGTGCATCCTGCCCCGGTCCGGTCGGCGTTCGCGACACGGTTGCAGCTGCGTCGGCGCCGTTTCCGTCCGCGGAGCCGATCTCGCTGACCTTCTCGACGAGCGACGTCAGCAACGAAAGCGGCCGGAATCGGTCGGAATCGACCGCGAGCGGCGTCCGGTCGATCTCGTCGATGACGGCGCGCGGCGCCAGGAGGCGGAGCAGCCGGGCCAGTTCGTCGCGCAGGTCGCCTCGCGCGACCACCCGGTCAATGAACCCGTGCGCGAACAGGAACTCGGAGCGCTGGAAGCCCGGCGGAAGCTCCTGCGCGATGGTTCCCGCCGAGACCCGCGAGCCGGCGAAGCCGATCAGGGCGTTTGGCTCCGCGAGGTTGACATCACCGACGACGGCGAACGACGCAAAGACGCCACCCGTGGTCGGATCGGAGAGCACGCTCAGGAATGGGACGCCGGCAGCCCGCAGGCGTTCGACCGCGCCGAGGGTCTTGGCGAGTTGCATCAGGGCGAGGGTGCCCTCTTGCATCCTGGCGCCACCGGAGCCGCTGACCACGATGAGCGGGATTCGGGTCTCCAGCGCGTGCTCGGCTGCGCGGGTCACTTTCTCGCCGACGACGGCGCCCATTGAGCCGCCCATGAACCCGAAGTCCATGACGCACAGCACGACCGGAGCTCCGTCCAGGCCAGCGGTCCCCCACACGGCCGCGTCGCGCATGCCGGTCGCGACCTGGGCGGCCGCCAGCCGATCGCCGTACGGCTTCTGGTCCACGAACCCCAGGACGTCAACCGATTGCAACCCTGGGTCGCGCTCCGCCCACGTTCCGGTGTCCGCGAGGTGATCCAGCCGGGCGGCCGCGGACAGGCGGAAATGGTGTCCGCAGTTGGGGCAGACCCGCAGTTGCTTGTCGAGCTGCTTGTTGAAGAGCATCTCGGCGCAACTAGGGCACTTGGTCCATAGGTCCGGTGGATAGGCGTTCCGGCGGGCTCGGAATGAGGGCAGCTTGATCGGCATCAGGCCGGCCTCGTCCGAGCCACCGCGCGGACGGCCCGCGCCATCGGGCTGCGACGTCCGCGTCCGATACGCCAGGCGACGAACACCCCTCCGACGAGTGACAGCACCGCCGAGGTCAACGCTCCCCCGATCAGCCACGGGCGGCCGATCCCGACGGGTGGACGGTCGGCCGGCACGTCGACGCGGTCCTCCTGGCCGCCGATCGAGGACGCTCCCGCGGGCGGCTCCATTGAACGTCGAGCCTCGAGTGGAACGACGACCCCCGCGCTGTCGGCGCTGCTTGCGTTGCCAACGCTGCCGGCGGCGAGGTGCAGCCGCATGCGAGCCGCGGTCGCCATCAACGTCGCTGCCAGAGCCTCTTCGAAGCGAAACGATGGATGCAGCCGGGGAAGGCCACGGGCCAGCCAGTCCGAGACCCGTCGAACGTCGGTCGACGGGCGTTCCGAGACGGGCGTTGGTCCGGCGTCGGCACCCCGGGCGTGCGCGGCCAGGATCGATTCGAGGTAGCGATCCGTGATGAGGGCGTCAACGTCGCCCGCGTCGGCGGTCTCCCGGCCGGTCCATTCGCCTGTCCATCGGCCGATCCAGCCTCCGGTCCCTCGGCCAGTCTCTCGGCCGGTCCGGCCGCCGGTCCTTTGGTCCGTCATCGGCGTCGTTCGTCCAGGTCGTGGGCGACCGAGCGGAGGGCTCGGTGGATCAGGACCCGGATCGCGCCTTCCGAACGCCCCAGGACGCCGGCGATCTCCCTGGTGGTCATCTCGTCGACGAAGCGCAGGATCAGCGCCTGGCGCCGCTCGGTGGGAAGGCGCGCGATGGCCGCAGCGGCGGCAGCCGTGGCATCGCGCCGAATGGCTGCCTCCTCGACATCCTGCGGATCGGCCGCCGTCGCGGCCGCCTCCAGCGGGGCCTGCGGGTGACGACGCGTCCGCCGCCGGTGCTCGGCAACCGCATTGCGGGCGATCTGGAAGAGCCAGACACGGAAGGTGGATGCTCCGGCGTCATCAGCCGGGCGCGCACGCTCCTCAAACCGGGCCAGATTGGCGAGCGCGGCCAGAAATGTCTGCTCGGTAACGTCTTCGGCATCGTGGTGATGGCGGAGCTCGTAGAACGCGAAGCTGTACACCTGCGCGACGTACTTCCGATAGAGGGCCTCGAACCGGGCCGGGTCCGCCTGCGCCGCCTCGACGAGTCGACGATCGTGGTCGAGATGGGCAAGGCGGGGTGCGCCCACCTCCGGGCGTTCCACCCTCCAGAATGCCGGCCTGACCATTTCGTTACACCCCCGCCGTCGCAGGGTCGGCCAGTCGGATATAGCTGATGTCGCCGACCAGGATGGCGCGCTGCCCTCTCACGTCGTGAGGGTCGTCTACGATCAGGGCGCCCGTGGCGATGTCGACGCCGAGCGCGTGCACGATCCGGCTGCCCTCGGGCTGCTCCAGGCGAATGAGCCGGCCGGTGGTCAACTGGCGATGCTGCCACTCGGCGGCCTCGAAACGGCCCGCGCGCAATCCATGGATCGCAGGCTCAAGACGCTCGATGAACACCTGCAGCAGGATCTTTCGATCGATCGGCCGACCGTCGGACACGTGGCGCAGCGACGTCATCGACGCCGCCAACTCGGGTGGGAACCCGGCGTCGGTCCAGTCCGCGTTGATGCCCATCCCGACCACCGCACATGGATCGGCGCTCCCGAGTCCCTGGGTCTCACCCAGGACGCCCGCCAATTTGCGGACACCGCCGCCGTCGTGCGTGCCGGCGGCGGCCGTCGCGGCCTGTGTCTCGATGACGAGGTCGTTTGGCCATTTCAGGCGGATCGCCCCATCGGGCAGGCCGGCGACCGTTTCAGCCGCACGGGCCATCGCCAGCGAAACAGTGGCGGGCAGGCGCCAGGTCCGGTCGGACTCCAGCCAGGTGGGGCGAAAGCCGAGCGAGAGCAGCAGCCCCGTACCGGGGGGTGACGTCCAGGTCCGCCCCTGGCGACCGCGGCCGGCGGTCTGCTCGTCCGCGACGGCCAGGCACACCTCCGCCGTACCCGCCGCCAACCAGTCGCGCACGACGTCGTTGGTCGAGCCGACGCGGTCGAAGTGTTCCCTGCGTGCGAGAAACGCGATCACGAGACAGCCCGCCGGCCGGCCAGGACGAGCGCAGCGCAAGGCGGAGCCGAGCACGGGAACGAGCGCACCCCGAGGTGCGTGAGCGAGCGCGCGGAGGCGACAACGCGGCGATGCGCCGTCATGGCCGGCCGGTTCAGCCGGCCACCGCGATGTCGGCCTCGATCGTCTCCGGCCGCTCGAGCTCAAAGGCGTCGTGGAGGGCGCTCAGTGCCGTCTCGAGATCTGCCTCGGCGATCATGCA
>JANNQZ010000013.1:0-2126 GCA_031401015.1 Chloroflexota bacterium
CGTCCGGGATATTTCCACCCCCAGCCTGACGTGCTGGTGCCGGAACAGATCGCGCCAGCGCGGTCATGTGCCAGGAACACCGTCGTGGCCCGTCCCACTTCCGGATCAATCGTGTGCCGGCACAATGCCGCCAGGTCGACCTCGGGCCAGCACCACTCGAGTCCGTGAGCCTCCAGGTCGAGTGCCGCGAAGGCGGGTGAGATCGCGGCCATCGGATGAACGGCGGAGCAGTGGTCGTGGAGCACCCCGGGAACCGTCAGCTCGGAGGTGCGGGTCCCGCCGCCGATGCTCTGCTCGGCCTCGAGCACCGTCACCTTCACGCCCGCCCGCGCCAGCGTCGCCGCGCACGACAGCCCGTTGGGGCCCGAGCCGACGACGATCGCCGTGTTCACGCCCGGGTCCCGCTGCCGCAGTCCGTGTTCACGTCCGGGCCGATGCCGCAGGCCGCTGCCGTGCGCCGATGACCTCGACCGGGTAGGGCTCGCTCTCGCCGAGCCACGGCTGCCGCTCGACCATGTCGGCCACCTGCACGTAGCCCTCCTCGATCAGCCCCGAGGCAGCGTCCCAGATCCGGTAGTGCTGGCGCTGGATGTGCGCGGGCTGGGACTCGAGCATCACCACGCGCAGTTCGCCCTCGGAGTAGTTGCAGCGCTCCTGTACGGCCTTCAGCAGCTGCTCGTGGTGGAAGTGGCCGTCTCCGAAGTTCCAGCCGAGCGCGACGCCCGCCAGGAACTCACCCTCGCGGATGTTGTAGTCCTCGATGTCGTCGACAGCGCGTGGGATCAGCCCGTTGAGCGCGCGCCCGTGGGAGTGCATCGCCCTGAAGGCCAGCGCCTTGGCAAGCGTCAGCTCGGCGGTGTCGCGGTCGTAGAGCTTGGTCAGCTGTTCCACGACCACGGGCGCGCCCTTGACGATGTCGCGGTCGAAGCGGCCCTCGGCGTCGCCCTCCTTGCGGAACAGCCACTGACTGGTCGCCCAGTTGCCGGCGTAGTAGCGCATCGACGGCAGGAACGAGATCTTGTCGGGCCTGAGGTTGCCGATGATCGGGACGATCACGCCGCTGAGGACGACGATCGCGATCAGCAGTGGGGAGTCGAGCGTTGACCAGGCCGTGTCGCCGTACTCACCGAACAGGAACAGCGTCCCGAAGATCATGAAGAGGTTCCACTCCAGGGGCACCGCCAGCGGGAACGTCGACGTGATGTGGATGTGGAAGATGATCATCCCGATGACGGCGAGCATGCCGATCGTGCCGCCCTGCGTGACGAGCAGCAGCAGCGGGAGCGAGAACTCCATGACCGTGCCGAGGTGCGCCGCGAAGGCGGCGTGCCGGGAGGGCCGCATGTCCTCCGGGTGGCTCTTGTAGAGCCGGCCTTTGGCGACGCGTGAGCGGTTCCACGGCGTGTTGCTGATCATCACGGCGACGACGTACGGGAAGTGCCGGTTCAGCTTCGATGCCGCGGCCCCGAACCAGATGCACACGAGCACGATCTGTGACGCGACGATCAGGTTCTCGATTGGAAACAGGAAGACGATCAGCAGGAGGCCGTAGATCTCGGGCCGCGAGCACAGGTAGGAGACCTTGTCGCGCAGGCCCAGCAGCACCAGGAATCCGATCAGTACGGCGACCGTCGCCGGGTCGAGCCGGCCGGGAAGCGCGCCGGCGATCGCCTCGCCGTCGGACAGCAGGATGTACGTCGCCGACACCAGGACGCCGGCGTAAAGGGCGACATCGAGGATCGTCCGCGTCGAGCCGCGCGTGAGCGGGATCCGGTCGGGGAAGGGCGGTAGCCGGATCGTTCCCGGCCGAAGCCAGTAGAGGATGCCCCCGATCGGGGGCATGAAGCGGAACGTGAGCGGCATCGACCCGGAGCCCAGTCCGACGATCTCCCAGAGGATCAGCCAGACGACGATCTTCTGGAAGACGATCGGCTCCGTCCACCAGTCGCCGATGTCGCCGAGCCCTCCGATCCCGGGCGTCGAGGCGGAGATGATCAGCAGCGCCGCGAAGACGAACAGCACGAGCTTGACGATGTAGAGGAGATAGACCGCGGTCGGCGTGCCGAAGCCGTTGACAGCCCAGTCCTGCGCGAGCGGCTTTATTCGCTCGAGGTGCGGCTGCCGCT
>JANNQZ010000014.1:0-4004 GCA_031401015.1 Chloroflexota bacterium
CGGCGGCTGACCGCCGCGTCGAAGGCTTCCTCGGTGAACAGCCACTCAATGGCGACGACGCCCCGATCCGTGGCCGCGATGAAGATCGGGCCCCACTTTCCGGCGATGGTCGTCTTGATCGCTACCGGTTCATCCATCGGCGTGAGTCTGACGCACGTGTCGACGGGCGACCAGCCCCTTCCGTCGTTCTGGTCGTACACATCCCAAGGGCCTGTGCTGGCGTGAAGCATGACGAGCCGTCGGGTGGGGTCGAGGTCGGGGGTTGGAACCCCCGGCCGCCCACGCCCCCGGCCGCCCACGCCCGATTCCAACACGGTTGGTGTACGGGACACGCACCTGTCGATCTCACCAGCTGGGCTGGAATGTTCGACCGATTCTGGCCCTGACACGTCGGGGATTCCCGTGGCGCTGGAATAGTCGACCGTGCCGGCAAGTCATCGGTCGCGTATACCAACCTGGCTGGAATCGCCGCCCACCCACACCCCCGACCCGCACCCCCGACCCACGTCGTACCCGCGAATAGCTGCTGGCGGCCCTGTCCCAACGGGTGGAGAGCGTCGGATGCTTCGCAAGGTCGGTCGCACGTACACTCCCGGAGCATGGAACCTGGCGCCGTTGACCACGCCCACACCGCCGATCCTGCCCGGCTAGACCCTCGCGACCTGGCCGGGCCGTTTCGCCATCGACTGGATGTCGTCGTCCGCTTCGCCGACACAGACGCGATGGGCCACGTCAACAACGCCGTCTATCTGACCTACTGCGAGATCGCCCGGATCCGCTACTGGACCGACATCACCGGGGAGCCGGTCGCGCTGGGGACCAGCGGCGCCGAAAGCCTGATCCTGGCCGAGGCCCGGATCACCTATCGCGCCCAGGCGTTCCACGGGGAGACCGTGACGGTCGAGACCAGGGCCGCCCGGATCGGGCGATCGTCATTCACCCTGGAGCATCGCCTGCTGGCCGCCGTGCCCGGTGGACAGCCGCGCCTGGTCGCCGTCAGCGAGTCGGTCCTGGTCCGCTACGACTACGCGTCAGCGCAGTCGGCCGAGCTGTCGGCGGCCCATATCGCCGCAATCGAGGCGTTCGAGGGTCGCCCGCTGCGAGCCGGCCGCGTTTCGTCGACCTAGTCGACAACCCGTCGGAAGACCGCCACCGCGTTCTGTCCCCCGAACCCGAAGCCATTGATGGCGGCCGTGTCCACCCGAGCCCTGCGCGCCATCAGCGGCACGTAATCCAGGTCGCACTCGGGATCTGGCGAGTGCAGGTTGGCCGTCGGCGGGATGATCCCGTCGCGGATCGCACCGATCGCGGCAAGCGCCGAAGCGATCCCGGCCGCACCGACGAGGTGTCCGACCATCGACTTTGGCGAGCTGATCGCTACGCGCGTTGCGTGCGCTCCGTAGGCCGCCTTGATGGCGCGGGTCTCCGTGGCATCGTTGAGCTGCGTGGCCGTTCCGTGGGCAACGATGTAGTCGATCTCATCTGGCGCCACACCGGCGTTGCGCAGGGCGTTCGTCATCGCTCGGGACTGACCGCGACCGGTCGGCTCTGGGGCGCTGATGTGGAATGCGTCGGCGGTCAACGCGCCCCCCAGGATCTCGACGATGGGCGTGGCGCCGCGGGCCACGGCATGAGCAAGGGACTCGACCACGACCACCCCAGCCCCCTCGCCCAGGACGAACCCGTCGCGAGTCGAATCGAATGGCCGCGATGCTGTCTCGGGTGAGTCGTTACGCTTCGACAGCGCGGTCATGTTGGATAGCGCCGCGATCCCCATCGGCCAGATCGGCGCCTCCGAACCGCCGGTCAGGACCACGTCGCACTCGCCCGTCTGGATCAATCGGAGCGCGTCGTGGAAGGCAATGACGGACGTGGCGCAAGCTGCGACTTGCGTGATCACCGGACCGGACAGACCAAACTCCATCGACAGCATGCAGGCCGCCATCGAGCCCGACAGCGCCGGTACGGTAAACGGGCTGACAAACCGGGGCCCCTTGGCATCGTGGACGTGGGTGCCGTCGATGACCTGCTCGATCCCGCCGCCGCCGGTGTTGACGACGACCCCAACCCGATCGCGCTGCTCCGGCGTCATGGCCTCGAAGTCGATCCGCGCGTCACGGACGGCCTCCTTGCCGGCACTCATCGCCAGGTGGATGAAGCGGCTCATGCGCCGGGCCATCTTGCGGTCCATCACGGTCGCCGGATCAAAGCCGACGACTTCGGCGGCAATCCGCACCTCCTGGGCGGACGCATCGAAGCTGGCGATCAGGCGAGTCCCGGTTACGCCGGCCACGAGGTTGGACCAGTACGTCGGGAAGTCGTTGCCGATCGGCATGATCGCGCCGAGACCCGTCACGACGGCACGACGTGCAGGATCGCGTTCAGGCAAATTAGTCCTCGTGGCGGCGGACGGCATAGGCTGGGCGGTGCCCGGCCTGCGCGGTGCCCGGTCGGTCAGGCGGCGATTGTACCGGGTGTCGAAAGCGAATCCGCGCCCGTGCAGCTCCGTGCCCGTGCACATCGTGGGCCCGTGAAAATCCGTGGCGCACGCAACTCCGGGCCTCCGCGTGACGCAGGGCGTCTGGAGGGCGCTCGCGCTCGCGGCGCCCGAAGCCGGCGGCAGTAAGCCCCGACGATCTCCCTTGGGCAATACGCATGGCCAACGTTGCCTCGTCAGCAGCGCTGGCGTCGTACTGGGCCCCGACGATCTCCCTTGGGCGATACGCATGGCCAAGGTTGGTGGTCTCAGAGAGCCTGCTCGCAGGCGTCAACGCCAGGTAGATGTGTGGATAAGCCCGTGGTGAGAGCCACCTGATGTAATGCCCACCATGCCCTACCACCTGCGCGACCAGCCATTGCCAATCGAGGACGTCATTCTTCATCTCGGATCTGACCTGCGCAGCATTCGGCTGATGCGGCTGGAGACACAAGGTCGCTTGAGCGAAGCGGGCGGCCTCAGTCAGGGTACGTGGTCCATGATCGAAAACGGCCTGGCGGAAGGTGTCCGACTCGAAGTTCTCGCCCGTGTCGCGGCCGTTCTTCACCTGGATCTGGTGCTGCGGCCGTGTCATCACCCACCGGGCACTGGCCGGCTGCCGCCGAATGGACGAACCCGTCGAACCCGCGGAGCAACCCGAATCCCTGGCACCCGGCGTCTTGAGCCGGCACCGGACTGGGATGAGCGAAACCTGTGGTGATGCGCGACGCCAATTCGACTCGATCCCCAATCGCCCTGAGGAAATGAATATTGCCCAAAGGCGATCGTCGACCAACGTCGCCCGGGTGGTCGATCAATATTGCCCAAAGGCGATCGTCGATCAACGTCGCCCGGGTCGCGAGTGCCGCTGGTGCCGCGGGCCTCACTTCCCGTCGTAGCGCTTGAAGATGATGGCCCCGTTGTGCCCGCCCAGTCCGATGTTGTTCGAAAGCGCGTAGCGGATCGGCATGGAGGTTGTCTCCCGCACCACCCAGACATCGCACTCAGGGTCCGGATCGCGGAAGTTGATCGTGCCCGGTGCGCACTGCTCGGCCACGGACTTGACGGTCGCAAACGCCTCGAAAGCGCCTGCCGCGCCCATGAGGTGACCGGTCATGGACTTTGTGGCACTGATCGCGATCGCCCGCGCCGAGGCGCTCGAGCGCGACCCGAAGACCGACCGGATGGCCTCCGATTCGCGCTTGTCGCCCAGGGGCGTCGAAGTGCCGTGCGGGTTGATCAGGTCGATCTCGTCCGCGGGCACGCCGCGACGCTCCAGCGCCATGCGCATGGCCCGTGCGGAACCCACGCCAGCTTCGATGGGCTGGACCATGTCCCAGCCATCGGCGGCCGACCCGTAGCCCACAACTTCCGCGTAGATCCGTGCGCCACGCGCCCTGGCGAGTTCGAGGTCTTCGAGGAAGAGCGATCCCGCCCCCTCGCCCAGCACGAATCCGTCGCGATTGCGGTCAAACGGCCGCGACGCGCGCTGCGGATGGTCATTGGACATCGAAAGCGCGGTCAGCCG
>JANNQZ010000015.1:0-3152 GCA_031401015.1 Chloroflexota bacterium
CGTCAGTCGAATAGCCGGTCTTGGTGCGCTTGCCCTTGGGCAGGTTCAGCTCGAAGAACAGGATCTGTTCGAGCTGCTTGGGGCTCCCGAGATTGAACTGGTGACCGACATCGACGTAGATCTCCGCCTCAAGTCGGGCGATCTCGGCCCCGAATTCCGAAGCCAGCATCCGGAGCGCGTCGCGATCCAGCGCGACGCCCGTGGCTTCCATCCGGGCCAGCACGGCGATCAGGGGCAGCTCGATCTCCGCGTACAGCCGATCCAGGCCTTCCTCGGCGAGGCGACGCTCGAGCGGTTCGCGAACCGCGATGGCGGCCAGGGCCTCGAGGCCGGCTCGCGCGGCAACGTCCAGTTCGGCGACCGGGGGCAGGATCAGGTCGAGCTGCTCGGCCGCCACGTCGGCGATGGTCTGGCTGCGCAGCGAGGCATTGAGCACGTACGCGGCGATCTGGGTGTCAAAGGCCACAGGCGTTGGGGCGGCCTCGGGATCGTCGGCGATGCGGGCGACCAGGAGTGGCTTGACCTCGTGGGCGACCACCGGGATGCGCAGACGATCGAGCAACCCTCGAAGGAGGGCGACATCCGCGGCCCCCTCGACCGCGATCGTGCGACCGTCCACCCCGGCGAGGGCGAGCGCGAGCGGCGTGCCTCGACGCGGTCGCGGATCGTCCTGCACGAACCCGGCACCGACCGCGCGCTGGGCAGCCAGCCACGGTTCGAGCGCCGCGATCCGATCGCCCGCGTGAACCTCGATCCGTGATGGATCCGCGATGGCCGCGGCGAGCGCGGTCGGCAGGTCGCCGACCTCGATTGAAGGCTGGATTGGCGCGTTGCCGTTGCGTCCCACGGCCGCCTCCCCGACCGGCCCCGAAACCGCATCGAAGTCGAGTGAGAGCTGGAGACCCCCGCCCTCAGAACGCGCCCTGACCGGGGCTGTCCCCCAGCCGGACGGCCGCGCCGAGCCCGCGACCCGCGCCGCCGGCACCGAACCGCCCGTGACCACGCCCCGAAGGGCCTCGGCAGCGTCACCGGCCGACTCGCCGGTCATCGCTGGCAGACGCTCGATCAGAGAGCGAAACTCGAATTCCCGGAAGAGCCGGATCACCGTCTCGCGGTCGTAATCGGTCAGGCGGGCAGCCTCCAGGTCGAACTCGATCGGCAGGTCGCGGACGATGGTCGACAGACCGCGACCCATGAAGACTTGCTCGCGATGCTCGGTGAGCTTGTCGCGCAGCTTGTCCGGCTTGACCTCATCGAGTCGCTCGTACAGCGCGTCCAGGCTGCCAAACTCCCGGATCAACTTTGCGGCGGTTTTCTCCCCAACCCCGGGGACGCCCGGGATGTTATCGGTCGGGTCGCCCTTGAGCGCCTTGTAGTCGATCATCTGGCCGGGGACCAGCTCGAACCGCTCATCGATCTTCGCCGGGTCGTAGAGGATGGTGTTCTCGACGCCCGAGCGGGTTGTCATCAGGCGCGTGCGGTCCGTCACCAGCTGGAGCATGTCGAGATCGCCGGTCACGATCGTGGTGTCGAGGCCACGCCGTTCCGCATCCACGGTGATCGTGCCGATGACGTCATCGGCCTCGTAGCCGGCCAGCTCGTAGACGGGGATCCGGAGCGCCTTGACCACCTCGCGCACCTTGGGAAACTGGTCGCGCAGGTCGTCCGGCATCCGCTGGCGGGTGGCCTTGTACTCCGCATATTGCTCGTGGCGGAAGGTCGGGCCGGGGAGGTCAAACGCGACCGCCACGTAGTCCGGTTTGAGGTCGGCGATCCCGCGCAGGACGATGCTGCAGAAGCCGAAGACGGCATTGACGAGCTCGCCGCGGGAGGTCGTCAGGGGCGGCAACGCGAAATAGCCGCGGTAGATGAGCCCGTTGCCGTCGAGCAGCATGAGACGTTCGGTGGGCATCGAACCCAGTGTAGCCGCGGACCCCTCAGCCGCGATGGTGAGCGCCGGGTCGAAGGCGGAGGCTTGGTTAGTCCTCGCTGACGCGACGGGCGGCCCAGCGGAGCCCGAACAGCCCCAGGCCGATGAGGAACAGGAGACCCGCGACCGCAATCAATGCCACGTTCATCATCGGCGCATCGGCTGCCTGGCTCTTCAGGAATTCGTCGCCGAACCCATCGCTCGGCTGGCCGGCCACTGGGTCCGTGTTGCCGTACAGCGTCCCTGCCGGATCCTCCGTGACACCGCCTACCGCTTCGCCGGATGGCAGCGGCATGGCGTCCGGAACCAGCGGTGCTGCCGATGTCAGCGACGGATCCTCGTCTGGCCCGGCAGCCGCCGCCGGTGCGCCTTCGGTGGTGGCGAGTGGCGCCGCCTCGAGCTGGCTCAGGGAAGCCTCGGGAACGGCGAGCTCGGCAGCGTTTCGCGCGAGATCGTTGCCGGCCTCCAGGCTCGTCGGCGAACTGGCCGCGCCTCCCGTGATCACGCTCGGGATGGTGGCCACCATGAGGCCCGCCAGCCCCAGCGTCGTGAGGCCCAATGCCAGCGGACGGCTGAACGCATCGCGCGATGAACCGATCGCTGCCAGCACGCGGCGCCAGCCACGAACGCGAAGCCGCTCGGCGTCCTCGGAAGTCAGGGTGAAGTCGCGGCGCCGCAGGGGCACCGGCAGGGCATGGGTCGCGGCGCTCAGCGTCACGAGGTCGTCGTACAGGATGGCGCAGTCGCGACAGGCCGCCACCTGTTCCTCGCCACGGGCTCGCTCAGCGTCGGCCACAGACCGGTCGACCAGGTTGGCGATGAGCAGACGGTCGTGGGTCGCGTGGGTAGATCGTGAATCTCGCATCTCGCCCGCGAGACGAGCGCCAGCCCGGACGGGTTCCCGGGCGGTCCCACCGGACAGCGCGGCCGCCATAACCGGGGTCAACGCGTAATCCTGGGAGCGCGCCGGCAGCGGCAATTCGATGGTCGCCGTGGTAAGGATGCGCAGGTCGATTTCGAGCGTGGCGCAGGTCGCACAGGCCGCGACCCGGGCTTCTGCTACGGCCCGATCGGCGGCGGACAGGTCGCGATCAAGGAGCGAGGCGATCAGCTCGGGATCGTGGTCGTCATGGCTGGCCGACCCGCCGGCTCTCTCGGCCGCGGGGCGCGAGTCACCCACGGAACAGCTCCATTCGACCTTCCAGCAGGCCGCGGAGCGCCA
>JANNQZ010000016.1:0-2244 GCA_031401015.1 Chloroflexota bacterium
CCTCGAGGATCTCCTCGACCTGGATCGCTTCATCGCTCATCGTGTCTGCCTCCGGAGAATCACACAATCCCGCGATGCGCGAGGTCCGTCCCGATGAACGCTGTGTACGTGCTGTGGTGGGCGACACTGGACTCGAACCAGTGACCTCTTGCATGTCAAGCAAGTGCTCTAACCAGCTGAGCTAGCCGCCCGACGTCGCCGGTCCCTTCGCTTCCCGACCTCGAACCCATTGGCTCACGGGGTGTTCCACATCCCGCGATGGATCCGCGGCTGGGTCGTTCCGGAGCCAGCGGCGACCGGCATCATACCGCGACCTCGCCGGACCGACAACGGCCGGGGCGGATCGGCGTCATCATCGCGCCATGACAAGTCCCGGTCCGGTGGAGCTGGTGGACTTCGGGGACGCGGCGCGCCTCGAGCGTTTCGGCGTCCGCCTTGTCGACCGTCCGCACCCGGGCGCACTTGCCCCTCGACGGGATCCGCATGCCTGGCACGAGGCGTCCCTCCGCTTCGATCGAGACGCCGGCTGGAGTGGCCCCGGGGCGAGCCTGGGGGCGTGGATGGTGAGAATGGAAGACCTGACCCTCGAGCTGCGGCCGACCGACGCGGGCCAGGTCGGCCTGTTTCCCGAGCACGCGCAGATGGTCCCGTGGCTGCGCGAGCAAGTCGCATCCAGGACCACCGCGGGCGAGTCCCCGCCGACCGTGCTGCACCTGTTCGCCTACACGGGACTCGCGACCCTCGCGATGTCGCAGTCCGGTGCGGCCGTCACGCACGTCGATTCGGCGCGGCCGAGCGTCGCCTGGGCCCGCCGCAACGCCGAGCTCTCCGGACTCGCCGACCGGCCGATCCGCTGGATCGTGGATGACGCCCGCGGCTTCGCGGAGCGCGAGGCCCGGCGCGGACGCCGCTACGTCGGACTCGTGCTGGACCCGCCGACGTACGGGCACGGTGCGGGTGGACGCGCGTGGCGGATCGAGACGGATCTCGAGCCACTCCTGGCCGTGTGCGCTCGGGCGCTGGATCCGGATGCGTTCGTGCTCCTGACGGCGCATACGCCGGCCTTCGGCCCGGATGAGCTGGGTGATGCCCTGGTGCGTGCGATGCGCCTGTCGTCGAGATCAGTGGAGGTGGGTGCCCTTGGCCTTACCGCCATGGATGGACGTTTGCTCGAACTCGGCTCGTTCGCGCGATCCGCGGGCACGGCAAGATGACGCGATGAGATCCCCTTCCCCGGTCATCACGAGCGCGGCGAACCCACGCGTCCGAGCCGCGGTCGAGCTGCGCGATCGCCGCGAACGCGAGAAGACCGGCCGCACGATCGTCGATGGCGCGCGGGAGGTCCGGCGTGCTCTCGACGCCGGGGTGACCGTCATCGAGGCGTTCGTCTGCGAACCGTTGCTGGCCGGGCCGGACGCCCGGACGGCCCTTGACCTCCTGACGTCTGGCGAGGTGCCGGTCGCGTCGGTCAGCGAGCCCGTCTTCAGCCGCTTGGCGTTCGGGGGTCGCGCCGAGGGCCTGGTCATGATCGTGCAGACGCCACCGACCGCCATCGCCGACCTGATCCTGGGCGCGGACCCGTTCCTCCTCGTCATCGAAGGCGTCGAGAAGCCGGGCAACGTGGGGGCCGTGCTTCGAACGGCGGACGGGGCGGGCATCGATGCCGTCATCGCGGCGTCGCCCGTGACCGACCTGTACAACCCGAACGCGATCCGAGCCAGCGCCGGGACGATCTTCGGCGTGCCCTTGGCTGCCGGCTCGTCCGGGGATGTCCTGGCGTGGCTGCGCGACCATGCCATCCGGATCGTCACGGCCCGCGTGGACAGCGACCTCGCCTACACCGAGGCGGACCTGACCGGACCGCTGGCGATCGTCCTGGGGGCCGAGGCGGACGGGTTGACCGGCACCTGGGAAGGCCCCGACGTGACGGCCGTCCGGATCCCCATGGCCGGCGCCGCCGACAGCCTGAACGTTTCCATCTCGGCAGCGATACTCACCTACGAAGCCCGTCGCCAGCGCGACATCCAGGCAGGAGGGATCCGTTGACCGCAGCCGCGACGACATTCGACTTCATCATCATCGGTGCCGGCCCGGCCGGCGAGGCTGCAGCCTACAAGGCGCGCGAACTGGGCGCCTCTGTCGCGATCGTCGATCGTGAGTGGTTCGGCGGCAGCTGCCCCCACATCGGCTGCGTCCCGTCCAAGTCGCTGCTCAACGGTGCGGCGCGCCATGCCGCGAACCCCG
>JANNQZ010000017.1:0-1749 GCA_031401015.1 Chloroflexota bacterium
CGATCGTCGTGCTGTACACGGGCACGAGCGACGGCGCCACGCCCGAAGGTCAGAAGCAGCTCCAGGCCTTCTATGACTCGTTCCCCGACAGCCCGGTCTGCGGCCTCACGAAGGGAGCGGCCCAGGAAGGTCCGGTCATCGCCCGGTTCGACCAGATGGCCACCGACTACAGCGCGATCGTGTGGGGCCGGGTCCTACCGCTCGAGACTTGGGACCCCGCCGCGATCCTGGACTTCTACGCAGCCTGGGGTGACCGGACGAATCCCGAACCGAAGTGCCCGGTCCCGGCACCGGGCGCCTCAGCCGAACCAAGCCCCAGCCCGAGCTGAGGCGCGAGCCGAATGCGCGCCCTCGTCAAGTCGGCGGCCGGGCCGGGCCTCGCCCTCCAGGACGTCCCGATGCCGACCGTCGGCATCAACGACGTGCTGATCCGTGTCCAGCGCACGTGGATCTGCGGGACAGACCTGCACATCGAGGCGTGGGATGCCTGGGCGGCCGCCACGATCGTCCCGCCCCTGGTCGTCGGGCACGAATTCGTCGGTGAGATCGTGGAAGTCGGGAGCAACGTGAACGACTTCCATGCCGGGGATCTCGTGTCCGGCGAGGGGCACGTCGTCTGCGGGCGGTGCCGCCACTGCCTGGCCGGCCGGCGCAACCTGTGCGCCAGCACGATCGGCCTCGGCGTCGGGCGGAACGGGGCCTTCGCGGAGTACGTCGTCCTGCCGATGACCAACATCTGGCATCACTGGCCAGGCGTGGATCCGGAGATCGCCGCGATCTTCGACCCGTTCGGGAACGCGGTCCACACCGCGCTGGCCTTCCCGATCCTTGGCGAGGACATCCTCGTCAGCGGAGCCGGCCCCATCGGCCTGATGGCGACAGCGGTCGTCCGCCATGCCGGTGCCCGCCACGTGGTCGTCTCGGAGCCGAACCCGTATCGCCGTGCGCTGGCCATGCAGATGGGCGCGACGATCGCCGTGGACCCGCGCGAGCGCGACCTTGCCGATGTGGCGGCCGATCTGGGCATGGTCGAGGGGTTCGATGTCGCCCTCGAGATGTCCGGCGTGCCCGGCGCGATCCGGGCAGCGGTCGGCGCGATGGCCCACGGCGGGGGGATCGCCCTGCTGGGCATCCCGACCGAGGAGATCGCCCTGGACCTCAACGCGGTCGTGTTCAAGATGCTGACGCTGCGCGGGATCTACGGCCGGGAGATGTACGAGACCTGGTACAAGATGACCGTGATGCTCCAGTCCGGTCTGCAGATCGGCCCGGTCATCACCCATCGCTTCGACCATCGTGACTTCGAGGCTGCCTTCGCCGCGGCTCGGTCCGGCGAGTCCGGAAAGGTCATCATGGACTGGACGACATGACGACGCCGCAGGCCGGACCGGCTGGCCGCCCCGATCCGCTCGCGTTCCTGGACGACGAGGTCGCCGCCCTCAAGGAGCGCCACCTCTACCGCGCCTTGCGCGTGATGAGCAGCGCCCAGGGTCCCATCGTGTCCGTCGATCATCGCCGCCTCATCAGCCTCTCATCGAACGATTACCTGGGACTCACCCACCATCCCCGTCTGCGCGAGGCCGCCCTGGCGGCGGTCCGCGAGTTCGGAGTCGGCAGCGGCGCGGTCAGGACCATCGCCGGGACGATGTCGATGCACGAGGAGCTCGAAGCCGAGCTGGCCGAGTTCAAGGGCACGCCGGCGGTCCTCACGTTCCAGTCCGGGTTCACCGCCAACACCGGCGTCATCCC
>JANNQZ010000018.1:0-4046 GCA_031401015.1 Chloroflexota bacterium
CGTGGTGACGAAGCCGCCCTCGGCCGTGGTCATGTTCTTGGTGGCGTACAGGCTGAACGCCCCGTGGCCAAAGCTCCCCGCCATCCGGCCTCGGAAGGTCGCCCCGTGCGCCTGGCAGGCATCCTCGACCACCGCCAGGCCGTGCCGATCCGCGATTGCCCGGATCATGTCCATGTCGGCCACGAGGCCAAACAGGTGGACCGGGCAGATGGCCCGGGTGCGTGGCGTGATCGCCTTCTCGATCCGCTTGGCATCGATCAGGTAGGTGTCGGGCTCGATATCGATGAAGACCGGCGTCGCCCCGGTCGACAGGATGGCGTTGGCCGTCGCCGCGAAGGTGTGGGCGACGGTGATGACCTCGTCGCCCGGCTCCAGGCCGATGCCGCTGAAGATGGACATCAGGGCGAGGGTGCCGTTGGCGGTTGCGATCGCGTGCCGGACGCCGACGAATTCGGCCCAGGCGGCTTCGAGTTCGGCCACCTTTCGGCCCTGGGCGAGCATGCCACTCTGGAGCACGTCGGTGACGGCGGCGATCTCTTCGGGACCGATGTCGGGACGGGCGATCGGGATCATGCGCTGGCTCCCTGGGTGACGGCCGGCCCTCGCTGCTCCTGGAGCGAGCCGTCGTCGGCGGTGAACCGGTACCGGCGGCCGCAGAGGGGGCAGACGAGTTCAGGGTCAATGGAATATCGGTCGCGCGTCGCCGGGGCCGCGTGGCCGGTCGAGTCGTGGAGGCGCTGGCCGCAGACGCAGGCCCACCCGAGCACGCGGGCCGGGTTGCCCACGACGAGCGCGTGGGCGGGAACGTTGTGGGTCACGACGGCGCCGGCTCCGACCATGGCGAAGGGGCCTACGTCACAACCGGCGACCACGACGGCGCCGGCCCCGATGGACGAGCCTTCGCCAAGGTGAATCGGGCTGACGGCCCAGTCCTTGGCTCGAGCCAGATCGCCGGTTGGGGTTGTCGCCCGCGGGTTTCGATCATTGGTCAGGATGGCACCCGGGCCGATGAACACGGCATTCGCGACCGTGACTCCGTGGTAGACGAGGGCGCCATTCTGGATCTTGACCCGGTCTCCGAGGGTCACGCCCTCATCGATGAAGGCATCGCGGCCGATGATGCAGTCCCGGCCGATGCGGGCGCCCACGCGAACCTGGGCGCGATGCCAGATGCTGGTCCCGGCGCCGACGCTCACCTCGGCCTCCAGGTCGGCGGTCGGATGAACCCGCGCGGAAGGGTCGATCACGGGCTGGGCGACTCCCTGGATTCGGGTCGGTGGGCTATTGGCTGGGACGTTGGCGCGTCGGCGCCCGGCGCGGTTGCGGCGGGTTCGGGGTGGGTTCCGAGTATATCGCCATCGGGTGGCGCAACCTGCCCACCGGGCGATCACGCGCCTCGGCAGCGACCTTCAGCGGCGGCGGATGAGCCCAAACACCAGCCCCAGGGCGGCGCCGAACGCCAGCGCGCCGCGCCAGTCCAGCAGGGCCTTGACAGGTCCGTCGACCCGGCCGGCGATCAGCAGCAGGACGCCGGACGGTCGGGCGAACGTGATTCGGCCCGCCATGGCGGATCCGACGAGCCCCTGGTCGACATGAACTTCCTGCGCCACGATCGCTCGCGCCGCGCCCTGGGTCAGGTGCGCTTCACGAGCCACGGCGAGGCCGAGGCCACCCATCTCAACCGACACCCGATCTGCCCGGGCGATGGCCACACCGCCCATGCTCACGGCGATGTCGTCGGCCTGCGCCATCGCGATCCCGCCCTGGCGGATATCGACGGTCCGGGCGTTGACGGTGGTCGCGCCGCCCTGCGTAATCGTCACGCTGTCCGCCGTGATGGCTCCAGCGCCACCCTGGGTGATGGCGACGGCGGCGGGCACGGTTGCGAGCACGGCCGCGGTCACTGGCGCGGGCACGGTTGCGGGCACGGCCGCGGTCACCGGCGCGGCCGCGGTCACGGTTGCGGTCACGGTTGCGGCCGGCTTCGCGCGCGGCCGGGAGCCCCTGGGTTTGGGTGCGCTGGACGATTTGGGTGCATGCGACTCGTTTGTTGCCGTGCGGTCACCTTGCGCTGGTTCGGCCATCGTGCGGTCCTCGATTCGGTGTGGGTACGGTCCTGGGCGCGGTCAGTGCCAGCCTACGCTGCTGCCCCGTTCCATGCCTGCGCGACGTCCTCGGGCGCGCGGCCTCCTGACCTCGGCTGTCAACCATGAGCTGCAGCATTTCGACGGCTCTGCATGGACCTCACCCAGATGGCCATGTGGGCTGTCGGCCGTGCGGGTTCTGGCCATGGCCGGAACCACCGGTTGAGCGGCAAGTCCGCCCCTCCTGGGCACCGGGCGGGCGGTCCTCATGTATCCTCCGCCGGCACCGCGGGCAGGGAGCGGCGCGGGTTGTGACGGCAGGGTGCGAGGGCCGATTGCGGGTGTTCGGAGCATGAACCGATCCATCCTGACCGCGACTGCCGCGGTGGGCGTGATCGCCGTATCCATCATTGGGGCGATCGCGATCGGAGCTTTCGATTTCGCATCGGATCCGGGAGCGACGGGCCAGGTCGTCGCCGCGTCTCTATCGCCTGCGCCAGCACCAACCCTGAGCGCGACGCCCACCACGACGCCCACACTGTCGCCCACACCAGCCCCGACGCCAACGCCCAGTCCAACGCCGATCACCGTTCCGGCTCCGCTGACCGGCCGGCCGGTCAGCCCACGCGACGCTGAGCAACACCCGATCGCGGTGATGATCGACGACTCGCCCCGGGCTCGGCCCCAATCCGGGTTCAACGCGGCCTCGATCGTGTGGCAGGCACCGGCCGAGGGCGGCGTCCCGCGCTACATGATGGTGTTTCAGGAGACGGTGCCGATCGACCTTGGTCCCGTCCGCAGTGCCCGTCCGTACTTCATCGCCTGGGCTGCGGAGTGGAATGCGGTCTACGGCCATGTCGGCGGCTCGCCCCAGGCGATGGCCACGCTGCGCGCCGAGGGCAAAGGGCAGCTCGTGTTCGATGCCGACGAGTTCCGCTGGGGCGGCACCTATTACCGACGGATCAAGCTCCGCTCTTCGCCGCACAACGTCTACTCGGATGCGAAGTCGCTGCGGGTCATGGCAACCCGGGTCGCGGCCATCAACGGGCCGTTCGAACCGGTCTGGCGGTTCGGGCCGGACGCGCCGCTCGATGAGCGACCGACCGGTGGGAGCATCCGGGTCGTCTACCCGCAGAACACCGTGGTCTACGACTACGACCGCGCGACCAACACCTACCTCCGGGGCGTCACCGGGGCGAAGGAGCACATCGATGCTGCCGACGGCGGTCGGGTCGCGCCAAGGAATGTCGTGATCATGCTCGTGTCGTTCGGCCCGCTCAACGACGGGTCGGACAAGAAGCGACTTGAGGCCAGGGTGGTCGGGAGCGGCAAGGCCTGGATCGCCACCAACGGACGAACGATCGAGGGCACCTGGGAGAAGACGGCGCTGACGGACCCGACGCGCTTCTTCGACGCGGCCGGTCAACCCGTGACTTTGACGATCGGCCAGACGTTTATCCAGGTGATGCCGCTGGGTTCGTCGATCACGATCGAAGACGGACCGCTGCCCGGCACCACGCCCGCGGCTTCGCCGAGCTTCAGCCCGTCGCCGTCCTGAGGCGCGACGAGTCGGTCGCCGTCCTCAGTCGCGCGCGGCGGCAGGGTGCGGGCGCCACTCCAATCGGGTCGCGTCTGGCAAGCCGCGGGTTGGGTGCCCGCCGTGGCACGCCGTGGGTTGGGTCGCGCCTGGCACGCTATGAGTCAGCCCATCGCCGTTCTTGAGCCCCGCCGGCCCAGTCGAGTGACCGCGCCGTCAGGTCGTGTCGCTGTTTGACGCCTGCCCGGATCCCGGATTCCAACCGGGTTGCTGTACGCGACAGACATGGGTCGGATCCTCCAGCCGGGTTGGTGCCGTCGACGGGTTCTCGTCGAACAGCGTCACGGCTGCCAATGACCTTGGACGAATCGACGGATCCGGCTGCCGATCCGTCGCGTACGCCAACCCCATTGGAATTCCGTCCA
>JANNQZ010000019.1:0-14958 GCA_031401015.1 Chloroflexota bacterium
TGGACGGAATTCCAATGGGGTTGGCGTACGCGACGGATCGGCAGCCGGATCCGTCGATTCGTCCAAGGTCATTGGCAGCCGTGACGCTGTTCGACGAGAACCCGTCGACGGCACCAACCCGGCTGGAGGATCCGACCCATGCCTGTCGCGTACAGCAACCCGGTTGGAGTCCGTGGCCTGACCGGCGTGATCGGTGCGCTCAGCAACACGCTCTCGCGGCTGAACGCCGAAGGCCGCGTTGACCTGAACATCACTTCTACCGCAGCGGGCTTGGGTGGTCCGTCGGTAACGCGGCATTACGACGATGCTGCCGTTCTCCAGCGGGACGCGATCGACGCGCGCGTCTGGTCGGGCATCCACTTCCGTACGGCCGACCAGGTCGGCGTCGCGATCGGCGTGCAGGTCGGAAACTGGGCGCTCGACCATTACTTCGCCCCCGTGCCGGCGCCGGCGCCACCCACGCCGGCGCCCCAGATCACGGCACCGCCCACCGATGTCGGCCATTTCGGAGCCGCGCCATCGGATGGTGGGGAACCGTGGCTCGCAATCGGGCTCCTGACACTCCTGGGGCTGTCCATGTACGAAAGGACCCGAGCGCTTCGGCGTCGCTGACCATTGGATTGGATGCCGGGTGAGCTATGGCTCACCCAGCCGTTCTGCCAACACTAGACGAGGTCCGGCCGTCGCTCTCAAGGCCGCAGCCCCACGCTGGCCAACTCCGCCCGGGCGAGCCGGTCGAAACGGCCGCCGGCCCAGTCGCCGAGCGGATCCGGCGTGTGCTCGAGGAGGGTGGCGTAGTCGAGCCGGGTGACCGCCCGCAGGGCCAGGGTTCGTTCGATCGGGACGTGGGCGATGTCCAGTGCCGTTCGGATAGCCCGGTGGGCGGCCCGGAGACCTCGTAGCCTCCGCCAGCGCCACGGGAGATATCGGGCCAGCCACGGCTGCAGCGTCACGAGGGCGACCAGCAGGGCCAGCACGATCGCGACGAGGAAGATGAACTGCTCCAGTTGGGTGCCGAAGTCGGAGAGCGGCCGGCCAGCCCCGCCCAAGGTGTCGCGGACGATGTCGCGGACGTGCGATCCCACGAGCGGCAGGTCGGCCAGCGAGTCGCCCAGGTCGCGCCCGCCCTGGATCATGGTCTGGCCGCCGGCGCGGATGGTCCGACCGGCTTCGGCGAAGCCGGACAGGAATTCGAACAGCCGCCAGGCGATGTTCCCCCAGAACACCACCCACACGAGCGTGGCGATGTCGGCGACCTGTTCCTTCCGCCGCGCGACCGCCACCTCGCTCCAGATCTTGATCATGGTGGGCCTCCCGCCTCTACTTCCTCTTGACCGGTGGGCCGCCCGTCCGGATGTCAGGCACGCCTCCGAGCCGCCACGAACGTCATGAATGGTCTGCTTCCCTTGGGACCGAGCCCAGTCACGGCCCGAATCAAGCCGGAGCAGTGTGCGCGCGATGCGCGATCCATTCGTTGTGTTGCGTCGAGTGACCAGCCGGACGTGACCCAAGATTCGGCTGGAGGACTAGGATATGCGCGGTCCCGCACCGCTCGTCGACGGCGATCCCTTCTGGGGATTGGCCAGATCGCGCGGTCGGGGCCTGTTGCGCGGGCAGTACGCACCGCGCGGGAGGCGTAACGATGGAGGATCCTCGGCCCCTCGACCTGCGCGGGGGATTGCAGCGGTTGAGCCGAGGGCTGATCGCCTACGGCATCATCGGGCTCGCCGTCGCGGCCGTCGGACTCGGCGCGACGGTCTGGGTGAATGGCCGCATCAGCGACCTGCGAAGCGAAGCCGAGATGACCACCGCCCGGCTGGGGGCCACGATGGAACTTGCCGCGACGGTGCTCCGCGGCGCATCGACGACCGCCACGTCGTTCAGCGGCACGGTCGATCAGGCGGCGGAGGCCGTGTCGGCCGTGGCCCCGACGATGACGGAGACGAGGTCGGACCTGTCCGCCCTCGAGGCGCAGCTTCGCTCGGTCAACATTCTTGGGGCGACGCCGCTGTCGTCGCCAGCGGACGCGGTCGGGCGGATCGCCGCGAAGATGGAAGGCCTCGATACGCAGCTCTCCCTCATCGCCGATAGCCTCAAGGGCAACCGTGACGCGCTGACCGCCAACGCCGCTTCGCTCAGCAAGCTGGGCGACAGCACCGACGCGTTCGCCGCGCGCCTCGGCCCGAGTCTTGGCCAGGATGCATTCGGCGAGGCCCAGCAGGTTAGCGCCATCACGCTGCTCTTGTTCGCGACATGGTCGTTCGTGCCCGCGGTCGGGGCGCTTGCGCTTGGCGTCTGGCTTCGGCGTGAACTGGTTCGGTCGCGATTGGCCTGACGGGCCCGGACGGCCTCCTCGCGTTGCCAATGAGACGGGCACGGTGAGCATGCGCCGGTCGCCTCCGCCCGGCGCTTGGTCTGGGTGCTAGCCGAGGATCACCTTCACCCGGTGCGTCCCGCCATCGTCGACCAGCGGGATCGTGGCTCCGGGGCCCGCCAGCTGCTGACCGTCAAGCTCCGCCGAGGCCACACCGCGGCTGATCCCATGCGGGTTCTCCACCACGATCTCGTACGTCGAGGCGTGGTACGCGAAGTCGATCTCGTAGCGCGGCCAGGCCCGCGGAATGCACGGGTCGATGCTCAGGTTCGCGCCGCGAAGCCGGAAGCCCAGGATCGATTCGATCCCGGCCTGGTACATCCAGCTGGCGGACCCGGTGTACCAGGTCCACCCACCGCGGCCAACATGCGGCGGCTCGGAATAGACATCCGCGGCCATGACATAGGGCTCTACCTTGTAGCGCTGGACGCCGGCCCTCGTGCTTGCATGATTGATCGGATTCAGGATTGAGAACAACTCGCCGGCCTTGTCGCCTTCACCGAGCGCTGCGAACGCGAGAACCGACCAGATGGCACCGTGCGTGTACTGGCCGCCGTTCTCTCGAACGCCCGGGAGGTAGCCCCTGACGTAGCCGGGGTCGATGGTGCCCTGCGTGAACGGTGGGGTGAACAGCAGGACCAGGCCATCGCCGGGCCGAACGAGGTACTCCTCGACGGCGGCCATAGCGCGCTGGGCGTGGGGTGGATTGGCCGCACCGGATAGCACGCTCCACGATTGCGCGATCGAGTCGATCCGGCACTCGGCATTGATCGCGGAACCCAGCGGCGTGCCGTCATCGAAGAAGGCGCGGCGGTACCAGTCGCCGTCCCAGCCGTGGCGCTCGAGCGCCCGGCGGAGGTTCTTCATGTGGGTGCGCCAGCGCAGGGCGCGAGGGTGCTCGCCGCGCCCCTCGGCGATGGGGGCGAGCGCCGCCAGAACGGTGTGGAGGAACCAGCCAAGCCAGACGCTCTCACCGCGACCCTCGTTGCCGACCCGGTTCATGCCGTCATTCCAGTCACCCGATCCCATGAGCGGCAGCCCGTGGCTGCCCAGCCCGAGGCTGACCTCGATCGCCAGGGCGCAATGCTCGAACAGCGAAGCTGTCTTCCAGGAGCGATCGGGCTGGAAGTACTGATCGTCCTGCCCCCCCTGTAGCTCCGGACCGTCGATAAACGGGACGATCTCGTCGAGGATGCCGGTGTCCCCGGTGACCGCGAGGTAGCGGTCGACCGCGTACGGTAGCCAGAGCCGATCGTCCGAGATCCGGGTCCGAACGCCTCGTCCGGTCGGTGGATGCCACCAGTGCTGGACGTCTCCGGTCTCGAACTGTTGGGCGGCGGCGCGCAGCAGATGCTCCCGCACCAGGTTGCGTTTCGAGATCGTCAGCGCGACGACGTCCTGGAGCTGATCGCGGAAACCGTACGCCCCGCCGGCCTGGTAGAAGGCGGTGCGAGCCCACAGGCGGCAGGCCAGCGTCTGGTAGATCAGCCAGCTGTTGAGCAGGATGTCCATGGATCGGTCCGGGGTCCGAACCTTGATCGTGTCCAACGCCCTGTCCCAGAAGGTCGCAACCTCCCGCAGGGCGGCGCCGTGATCGAGAGCGCGCCCGCGTCGGATCAGTTCGAGTGCATCGATCGCGGTGTCCGCCTCGCCGAGGAGGACGCGGACCTGGGTCCGCTCTCCAGCGACCAGCTCAAAGCTCGTCTGCAAGGCGGTGCACGGGTCCAGGCCGGCACCGCTGCTGCCTGACAGGCGGTGCCCCCGCTCGAGACCGGCGGGACGGTCCGGCGCGCCATTGCGCCCGAGGAACTCGGTGCGATCCGCCGTCCAGGCAGTCTGACGTCCGCCAAGGTCCAGGAACGCCACCCGGCCACCGAAATCCGGGTTCCAGGCGTTGCCGACCAGGATCGCGTTCGTCTCGGACTCGAGGCTGGTGACGATCGACGGAGCGGCGGATGCGCGCGACGTGCCCATCGCCCACTCGGCGTAGGCGGTCACCGACAGGCGCCGACGCCGGCCCGACCGGTTCTCGATCGTCAGCACGCCGACCTTCAGTCGGTCCGTCGATGGAACGAATTGCACCAGGTCGAGCGCGATCCCGTCGCGAACATGTTCGAACCGGCTGTAGCCCGGGCCGTGGCGGGCCAGGTAGGTGGATCCCTCGGATCGAACCGGCAACGCTGTCGGACCCCAGATCTCGCCGGTTTCATCGTCCCGGACGTAGATGGCCTCGCTGACCGGGTCACAGACCGGGTCGTTTGACCAAGGCGTGAGCTGGTTCTCGCGGCTGTTCTCGGACCAGGTGTAACCGGAACCGGATTCGGAGACCAGGAAGCCGAAGGATGGATTGGCGACGACGTTCAGCCAGGGCGCCGGCGTCGACTGGCCCGGCCCGAGGACCGTGACGTACTCACGCCCGTCCTTGTCGAAGCCACCGAGGCCGTTGAAAAACTCCAGGTCCGGCCGGGGCTCGGCTTCCCCGTCACGAGCGCTGGGCGGCGCGGGCAGCACGGGCGGTTCAGGGGCGACCCGTTCCGGCCGTTCGAGTCGGATGACCTGGTCGGCCAGGCTCCCGCGTCGGCTCAGCAGCACGGCTCGAGCGGCCGCCTGGAGCAATAGCCGATCCGGTCCGGAGAGCTGATCCCCACGCAGGATGAACACCCGTCCGCGGCCTTCATGCCCTTCGTGGACCAGGATGGACTGGCTGGTCCGGACGACGGTCTCGAGGGCATCCTGGAGATTCTGTGCGTAGGTCGCCCCATGCTCGTTGAGGATGACCAGGTCCACGTCGAGCAGTTTCAGGCGCCAGTATTCGTGGGCCCGAAGCAGCTGCCGGATGATCTCGAGATCCTCGGCTTCATCAATCCGCACCAGGACGATCGGGAGGTCGCCGGAGATGCCGTGGGCCCACAGGCCCGGCGCTCCACGGTCGTTCAGGGCGAGCAGCCCGGATGGCGGCCGCAGCGAAGGGTCCGAGAACAGGATCCGGTTGGCCAGGCGCTGGAAGAGGTGTGCCTCATCCTGCTGGATGCCAAGGTGGTGGAGCTGCACCTGCGCCTGGGTCCAGGCCAGGGTGGCGGCACGCTCGAAGGTGACCGACTCGCGGTACTTGTCGGCGAGATCCAGCACCTCCACCCTCGACTCGGCGACGACGGTGGAGAAGATCGCATGTGCGGTCGCGCCGGGGGCGAGCCGGATCCGCAGCCGGAGGCTGAAGATCGGATCCAGGACCGGCCCGACCGTATTGGACAGGGGGCGCCCATCGATCACGGCGGCGGGCGAACGCACCGACCGTCCGCGACCGAGGAACCGGGCGCGATCCGTCTCATACTGGATCGCGCCGGAGACCTCTTCCTCGATCGCCGCGACGTGCGCGGCCCAGACCTGTCGTTCCGCGGAGGATCGAGGCCGGCGCGTGGCCAGGAGCGCATTCAGCTCGGGGACGAACTCCGTCTGGACGAACAGGTTCTGGAACGCCGGGTGGGCGACATCGGCGGCCTGCGGCGCCAGCACGACCTCCGCATACGAGGTCAGCTCGATCTCGCGAGGTTGTGAGCCCAGGTTGGTCAGTGACACTCGGCGGATCTCGGCATCGTGTTCGGTCGAAACGACGATCGTCAAGCGCGTCGCGATCGGCCCGTCGCGGCGCGAGAACTCGGCACGATCCTCCGAGTACTCAACCTCGTAGCTGTCGGCTTCCGACCCGGTCGGCTGGTGTCCGGCCGACCAGACCGCGCCGCTGTGTCGATCGCGAAGGAACAGGTAACTGCCCCACGAGTCGCGGGTCACGTCCTCCCGCCAGCGCGTCACGGCGATGTCGCCCCAGCGGCTGTAGCCGGATCCCGCCGCGGTGACCATGACCGCATAGCGGCCGTTTGACAGCAGGTGCGTTCGCGGGATCGCGTCATGGGGCGATGTGAATCGGCGCGGGATCGGCGGCACGAGGTCGCGGACGTCGGCAGCGCTCTTGACCTCCTCGGCGCGAGGCCGCGCTACGAGGACATCCCGCGGCATGCGCTCCTGCAGCAGGAGTTCCGTGGCCTTGACGACCGGATCCGCGTGGAAGCGTTCGACCATGACCGATGCATGGAGGACGTTGCCGATGGCGACCAGCAGCATCCCCTGGTGGTGGGCCATGTAGCTCATGACGATCGCGACTGACGCGCCGTCCGGGAGTCGCCGAGGCGTGTAGTCAAGCGCCTCTCGATAGCCGTACGGGCCCTCAGCCCCCAGCTGGCTGAGTCGGGCGAAGTTACGGACGGCCGCTTCCGGGTCGACCATGGCGGCGAGGCCGGTGGCATATGGGGCGATCACGAGATCCTCGCTGAGGCCTCGCTTGAGGCCGAGGCCGGGGATGCCGAAGCTCGAATACTGGTAGGTCTGCTCGACGTCACGCGCGTTGAACGCCGATTCGGAGATTCCCCACGGCACACCGCGCCGGGCCGCGTAGCTCACCTGGCGCGCCACGATCAGGCGGTAGGTCTGATGGATCAGGCTCAGCGGATGCGACCGCATCACCAGCGCTGGCATGAGGTACTCGAACATCGAGCCCGACCAGGAGATCAGGGCCGAGCCGCGGCCAACTGGCGTCAGCGCCCGACCGAGCCGGAACCAGTGCTCCGCATCGACATCACCCTTGGCGATGGCCAGGAAGCTGGCCAGCCGGGCCTCAGATGCGAGCAGGTCGTAGTAGCTGGGATCCAGGGTCCCGTCCGTGACTCGAAGCCCGATCGAGAACAGCTTCCTGGTCGGGTCGAACAGGAAGCTGAAGTCCATCTCCCGGAAGAGTTGCTGGGCCGTGGTGGCGATCGCCAGGAGCCGTCGCTCGAGGGCCGCAGGTACCGGCTCGTCTGCGACCGCAGGGACGCCACCCGGGGCATCGGACGGCGTGGCCGCGGCAGCGCGCCGGTCATTGCGGATGGGGGGGCGGCCAACGTCCCGGAGGTGGCTGTTGACGGCCAGGCGCGCCGCCTCCGCCCAGGTCACGAGCTCGCTCCCGGGTCCGTCGCCACGCTCCGCCGTGAGGGCGCTGGCCACGTCCGAGAGGGTCTGCGTATAGGCCGCCAGCTCGAGGAGTCGGGCGACCCACTCGTCCTGCGAACCGAGTACCTGAGCGCGCCAGTGAGCGGGCTCCTCGAGGGCCTCGTCCAGCTGGCGCCGCGTCAGCGTCTGGGTTCGTCGCTCGTCGCCAACGGAGCCGGCGGCCTGGCGGGCCAATTGGATGGCATCGCGAGTCCCGGCCAGGGCCGCCGGGATCGGGAGCGGCCGGTCGAGCATGTCTCGACAGGCACTCGACAGGGCCAGCAGGTGGCCGGCCAGGTTGCCGCTGTCGACCGATGAGACGTACCCTGGCGCGAGTGGCTCCAGTGTCCGGGTGTCATACCAGTTGTACAGGTGGCCGTGAAACAGGTCGAGCCGGCCCACGGTGGTCAGGGTCGCCTCAAGTCGCTCGACCATCTCGTGCGTCCCGATCCAGCCGAAATCGCGGGCGGTCACGGTTGCCAGCAGATAGATCCCGATATTCGTTGGCGACGTGCGGTGGGCGATCACTGGCCTGGGCTGGTCCTGGAAGTTGTCCGGTGGCAGGGCGTGATCCTCCGGACCGACGAACGTCTCGAAGAAGCGCCAGGTCCGCCGGCCGATCAGACGCAGCGCCTCGACATCGTCGGCCGACAGCTGCGGCCCGGCCGCTGCGGCGGGTGGCCGACTGGCCAGCCTGGCGACGAGCGGCGAAAGCAGCCAGAGGGCGACCAGGGGCGCGGCCAGCCAGGTTGCCGCGGGCTTGAGGACCAGCACCATGCTGCCGATGGCCACGGCGAGGGCGACGCCGCCGGCCATCTGGCGATAGAAGCCAGCCATGCTCTGGTCCACGTCGGCTTTTGCCTGGGCGGCCGTCGTCCATTCGAGGAGGTTGCGGCGCGTCACGTAGAGGCGGGTGATCGTCCGGACGATGGCGTCGCCCATCAGCCACGCCTGATGCGCGAGGAACGTCCAGCCGAGTCCGATGTGGGCGACAGCCAGGACCAGGTCGGCGCCCACGGCTCGCAGGTGGCTCCGCTTCGAAATGCCGTGGCGACGCGGCAGGAGCCCGGCCATCACGGGCAGTACGGCGGGAATGATCGTCGAGGCGAGGACGAACCCAGTCCATAACGGGGCAGAAACCACCGGCACGGTCCAGGCCACCCAGAGCGTGGCCAGGGCCAGCGGCATCGAGAGGGTCCGGCGCAGGTTGTCCATCATCTTCCAGCGACCGATGGCCGAGACCGAGTCCCGTCGCCTCCGACCCGTGGCATCGCGAGCGCGCCCGATGATCCAGGGCAGGAGCTGCCAATCCCCGCGCGCCCAGCGATGCTGGCGGGCCGCGGCGACCAGGTAGTGGGACGGCGATTCGTCGAACAACTCGACATCGGTGACCAGGCCGGCGCGAGCGAAGGTGCCCTCGAACAGATCGTGGCTGAGGAGGGCATTGTCCGGAACGCGATCGGCCAGGGCAGCCTCGAATGCGTCCAGGTCGTAGATCCCCTTGCCCGTGTAGCTTCCCTGGCGGAAGAGGTCCTGGTAGACGTCGGAGACGGCCGAGGCGTAGGGATCGATGCCTGCGGCGCCGGCGTAGACGCGCTGGAAGACCGTGGCCTCGTGCTCGGCCGGCAGCGTCGAGGTGATCCGCGGCTGCAGGATGCCGTAGCCATTGACCACCCGGCCGCGCTCCGGGTCGAACGCGGGCTGGTTCAGCGGATGGGCGATGGTCCCGACCAATCGCGTGACGGCGCCTCTCGGCAACCTGGTATCGGAGTCGAGGGTGACCACGTAGCGCACGCCCGCCGGCGGGATCGACCTGCTGGCGCCGCTGGTCAGGATGTCCGTGGCGGCCGCCCCACGGAGCAGGGCGTTCAGCTCGTGGAGCTTGCCGCGCTTGCGCTCCCAGCCCATCCAGCGCGCCTCGGCCTCATTCCAGCGTCGTTTCCGATGGAAGAGCAGAAAGCGCGGGCCGCCGCCCGGCGCTTCGCCGTGACGGGTATTGAGCCGGTCGATGGCGGCGGCTGCTGCCGCCAGCAGCACATCGTCGCCGGGAACATGTTCGGTGGGTGCGTCAAGCCAGTCGGACAGCAACGCAAAGCAAAGGTCGCCGTCGGGATTGGCCAGGTAGTGAACCTCCAGCCCCGCCACCTGCTCCTCCACGTCGGCTGCGTTAGCCAGGAGCGTGGGCACGACGACCAGCGTCCGCATCTCGTGCGGCACACCGCCGACCAGCTCGAGCCGCGGCAAGGCCCTGGGACCGAGCAGGGTTGTCACCCCGCGGTTGACCAGGGCAACAGCCAGGTCCGAGGCCGGCCCGAGTGCCAGGATTGCCACGAGGAGGAGACCGGGGCTGGTGCCGCCGCCCGACAGCCAGACCAGCAATGGCACGGCCAGGATGAGCGCGGACATGACCGCCAGCGTGCCGAGATACCCCGGAGTCGCGGCCCTGAGATACGCGCGTCGGAACCGGAGTGCCAGGGGAAGCCGGACACCGAGCGAGCGCTCGAACGCCGCCCGACCGTCCGAGATGAGCACATGCCCGGGATCGCGCGTCGCGGGCGACGGTTCGTGATGGTCAACCGGGGCGTCCGTGGCTTCGGGTGGGCTTGCGGCCGGGTGTTCGACCATGACCGTCGCAGCCAGCGCGACCTCGACCTCGGTCTTGCCCGAACCCCGGGCAAGCTCTTCGATCGCATGTCGGTAGCGATCCCGGGTGGCGAAGTCCATCTCACCGAAGGCGCTCCTGGCCCGCAGGACCTCATCGACCAGGCTCACGCTTTCCACGAACTGGGCCCAATCGAACCAGGAGATCAGACGCATGCTCGTGATCACGTTTCTGACGGTCACGTTCATCGAGGCCTGCCGTTGGTGCTCCCGGCGAACGGTCTCCTCGGCGGTTGTGCCCTGAGCGGCGAGCAGTTCCTCCAGCCACTGCAGGGCTGGTGTCACGGCCGGGTCCTGATCGCGCAACCGCTGGAAGAGCTGAACCTTGCCGGCAGTCGGCAGTGCCCGGCGGGGCAGCCGGCGAAGGACGGCGGCCGCCGCAGCCGGGCTCTCCGTACCAAGGCCGAGCAGGCTGTCGGCAAGGTCGTCTGCTTGCTGACGGGCAGCCCGGCTGCGCACGATCTGTTCGGCCAGGCGGCGGAGGTTTTCGACCAGGAGGATGCGCAAGCTGATGGCAATCGCCCAGAGTTCGCCGATGGTCAACGGCGCTACCCGCTGATAGGCCGCCACCAGTCGTCGCAGACTCTCGGGGTCGAACCGGCTGTCGGTGTGGGCGATGTATGCCCACGCGACGCCGAGGACTCGCGGGTACCCCGCGAGATGGCCCTCGGCGAGCTTTGGCAGCTCGCGGTAATAGTCAGTCGGCAGGTCGTCGCGGATCTCGCGCAGCTGCTCCTCGACGAGGTGGAAGTTGTCGACGAGCCATTCCGCGGCCGGCGTGATGGATCGTTCGTCCTTGATCGCCTGGGCCAGCACGCGGTAAGCGTCGAGGAGCACCCGGCCGTTCTCCGCGACCCGGGGTCGGACGGGGCGTCCGGCCCGCGGGCGCGCGGTCACCGGTTGGGCGGCCGCCAGCGACTCGCCGTGCTGTTCCAGCCGCTCAACGCTGAACAGCTCGGCGACGATCGGGTCTGGGGTGTCGGCCAGGCCGCGGACTGGGCTTGGAATGTTGATCGGCCGCTCCCGGTGTGACTGGAGGTCGTGATGATGAGCGGGGTCACGCCGCTCATCACGAGCGCGGCACGGGTTCCTTGGCTTGCTTTGATCGGAACGAGCCGATGATAGGCGCATGGGAGCGGCGCCGGGCAGCACCGCCTGCCGGGCAGCACCGCCTGCGCTCGCATGGCTACACTCAGCCATCGGCCGAGACTGGCAGGGGAGATGAAACCCGGCGTGAACTGCTCGAACTGCGGGAGCGAGAACAAGCCAGGACGGAAGTTCTGCGTCCGATGCGCAGCGCCCCTGGCGCTCGCCTGCCCATCCTGCGGCGCGTCGTATGACCCCGGCGATTCATTCTGCGGTGAGTGCGCGTCCCCGCTCGGCGCCGGCGCTCCGACGGCCGCGAGGCTGGAGGTGGTCCCGGCCGTCGCGGCGATGGGGGTGGCGTCGGTGGCGTCGGCCGAGCGGCGGCTCGTCTCGATCCTGTTTGCCGACCTCGTCGGCTTCACGCCGTTTGCCGAAGAGCGCGACAGCGAGGACGTTCGAGAGACGCTGACCCGCTACTTCGACCTTGCGACAGAGGTCATCGGGCGGTACGGCGGGACCGTCGAGAAATTCATCGGCGACGCGGTCATGGCGGTATGGGGGACACCGACTGCCCGTGAGGACGACGCCGAGCGCGCCGTCCGGGCCGCCCTCGAGCTCGTCGAGGCGGTCCGGGCCGTCGCCCCCGGGATCAGTGCCAGGGCCGGCGTCCTGACCGGCGAGGCGGCCGTGACCCTTGGGGCGACGAACCAGGGGATGGTCGCCGGCGACCTCGTCAACACCGCCGCCCGGCTCCAGTCCGTCGCGCCGCCGGGTGCCGTCCTCGTCGGCGAATCGACCCACCGCGCCGCCTCTTCGGCGATCGCGTTCGAGCCGGCCGGCGAGCATATGCTCAAGGGCAAGGTTGCCCCGGTCTCCGCCTGGCGCGCCTTGCGCGTCGTTGCCGAACGGGGCGGCCGCGGCCGGTCCGACAGCCTGGAAGCCCCGTTCGTCGGCCGGGACGACGAACTGCGGCTCCTCCGGGAGCTTTACCACGCGACCGTGCGGGAGGGCCGCACCCGGCTGGTCTCCATCACCGGGATCGGCGGGATCGGCAAGAGCCGCCTGGCCTGGGAGTTCGAGAAGTACATCGACGGGATCGTTGGCTCCGCCTGGTGGCATCGCGGCCGATCGCCCGCCTACGGCGAGGGGATCACCTTCTGGGCCCTGAGCGAGATGATTCGCGGTCGGGCCGGGCTGGCGGAAACGGACGACGAGCCTACGACCCGCAGCAAGATCGCCGAAGTCGTCGCCGCACACGTACCCGAGGAAGCGGAGCGACGCTGGATCGAGCCAGCGCTCCTCGCCCTCCTGGGGATCGAGACCGGGATCGGCGCCGAGCAGCTGTTTGGCGCCTGGCGGACGTTCTTCGAGCGGCTGTCAACGACCGGCTCTGTCGTCCTCGTCTTCGAGGACCTGCACTGGGCCGACACCGGCACGCTCGATTTCATCGACCACCTCCTCGAGTGGAGCCGCTCGATCCCGCTCTACATCGTGACCCTCGCCCGGCCTGAGCTCGTCGACCGCCGTCCCGACTGGGGGGCCGGTCGGCGGAACTTCACCAGCCTGTACCTGGAGCCGCTGCCAGAGCCGGCGATGCGGGCGCTCCTGGCCGGACTCGTGCCGGGTCTGCCCGAGACGGCCGTCCGGGTGGTCGTGGCGCGAGCCGAGGGGATCCCCCTGTATGCCGTCGAGACCGTCCGGATGCTCGTCGCCGAGGGCCGGCTCGCGGCGGCGGGCGACGGGACCTACCATCCGACCGGGGATCTGGCGAGCCTCGCCGTCCCCGAAACCCTGACCGCGCTCATCGCCGCGCGCCTCGATGGCCTCGATCCAGCCGATCGCAGCCTTGTCCTCGACGCCGCGGTTCTCGGCCAGAGCTTTACCCCGGCCGGCCTTGCGGTCGTCTCGGGACTGGACCAATCAACCCTTGAGGCACGGCTCCGGGCGCTTGTCCGGCGCGAGCTGTTCGCCCATGAAACGGACCCGCGCAGTCCTGAACGGGGCCAGTACGCGTTCGTCCAGGCGTTGATCCGGGAAGTCGCGTACAACACCCTGGCCAAGCGCGACCGGAAGACCCGTCACCTGGCCGCAGCACGGTTCTTCGAATCGCTCGAGACCGACGAGATCGCGGCCGCCCTCGCCGGCCACTACCTCGCTGCGCGCGACAACGCGGCCGATGGACCGGAGGCGGACGCCCTCGCCATCCAGGCCCGGATCGCTCTGGCCGCCGCTGCCGAACGGGCCTCTGCCCTGGGGTCCAATGAACAGGCGCTCGCCCTCCTCGAACAGGCACTCACGGTCACGAGTGGAATGGCCGACCGGGCGGAGCTCCTGGAACGGGCCGGGTTCGCGGCCTCGGCCGCCGGCCGCTTTGAGGCCGCCGAGCGCATCCTCCGTTCCGCTGTCGAGACCCAGCGTGCGCTCAACGACCGCCCGGCGATCGCCCGCGCGACGGCCGCCCTGGGACGCACGCTCAGCACCGCCTACCGGACGACGGACGCAATCACATTGCTCGAACCTGCCGTCGCCGAGTTCTCCGATCTTGCGACCGACCCCGCAGTTATTGCCCTCGGCGGCCAGCTCGCCCGGGCGCTCTTCCTGGCCGACGACAACCGCCGCGCGATCGAGGTCGCGGACCGGGTCCTTGAGGCGGCCGAGCATGCCGACCTCGCCGCCATCGTCGCCGATACGCTGGTCACGAAAGGGACGGCGCTCGCGTCACTCGGCCGGCCGACCGAGGGGCTGGCACTGCTCGCTGCCGGTCGCACCGTTGCCGAATCGCACGACCTCGGCTGGACGGTGCTCCGCGCATCCATCAACCGCTCGAGCGTCGAGCTGAGTCGCGACCCGCGGCTGGTGCTCGAGGTCACCGGAGGCGGGCTCGAGCTAGCCCGACGGCTCGGAGAACGGAGTTCTGCCGCGGTCCTCCTCACCAATTCTGCCGAAGCCGCGGTCCGCATCGGTGACTGGTCATGGGGCCTCGCCGAGCTCGAGCCGGCCCTGGCCGACGAGCTCGAGGCGTCCGACCGGATCAGTCTGCTCGCGGTGTCTATCGCAATCCACGCCCTGCGTGGAGAGCCCGTCGCCGGCCTTGTGGCCGAGGTGACCGGGCTTGTCGGTGGCAGCACCGACCCGGCCCCGCTCTCGACCTTGCAGGCGGTCCTGGCGATCCAGGCGTTCGGGGCCGGTCTGCTTGCGGACGCCCGCCTGGCGTGGCAGCGCGTCGCGGCAGTCATGACCAGTAATCTGCCCGTATCGCTGGCCAGCAGCGCTCGGGCCGCCCTGTGGTTGCGTGACGCGGTCGCGGCTCGCGCCGATCTCGCTGCCCTGGACGCGTCGGGTGTCCATGGTCCGGCCATCGAGGCAGATCGGATGACGATCCGGGCGGGCATCGCCGCGCTCGAGGGCCGCTCGACGGAGGCCGCCGCGCTCTACGGCGAGGCCCTTCGCGCGTGGCGAGATCTCGGCCTCGCCTGGGACGAAGCCCTGTGCGGACTCGACATGGCAACCCTGCTCGATCCGACCGATTCGGGAGTCCGGGCCGCCGCTGCAGCATCCCGCGAGATCCTGGTGCGCCTCGAGGCCGCGCCGTTCATCGAGCGCCTCGATGCTGCGCTGGCCGACGCATCGGTTGCGAGCGCGACCCCAAGCGCCTCGGCCTGATCCGCCGCGTCAGGTTCGGGCGCGGTCAGCGCCGTTTAGACCGAACTTCCAGCCCGTTTGAACTCGTCAGCGTCCCGATCCCTGTTCAACAACGGCCTGTAGAGGGCTGTTGCGCATGGTGAGATGTAGCCAGAATATGGCTTGACTTGTAG
>JANNQZ010000020.1:0-3128 GCA_031401015.1 Chloroflexota bacterium
ATCGCCGACATGATCACCGTGGCCGGCGCGGACCGGGTCCTGACCATGGACCTGCACCAGGGCCAGATCCAGGGCTTCTTCAACATCCCTGTCGATGAATTGACGGCCGTACACATGCTCTCGAACTACTACCGCCACAAGCGCATCGAGGATCCGGTGGTGGTGACCGACCTCGGGTTCGCCAAGCGCGCCCGGACATTCGCCGAATTGCTCGACGCGCCACTGGCGATCATCGAGAAGCGACGGGTGGGCAACCTGGATCGGGCTGAGCTGATGAACGTCATCGGTGATGTGCGCGGGAAACGAGCCATTATCGTTGACGACGAGATCGACACGGCGGGCACGCTCGTGGAGATCGTCCGGGCCCTTGAGCGGGAAGGCGTCACGGAGATCTACGCCTGCGCCACCCACGGCGTGTTGAGTGACCCGGCCATCGATCGGATCGCGGCGTCAAGCCTACGCGAAGTGGTCCTGACCGACTCCGTTCCGCTGCCCGAGCGCAAGCGGCTTGCCAAGATCACGACGCTGTCGGTGGCTCCGCTGATCGGCGAGGCCATCCGGCGGATCCACCGCGGCGAATCGGTCGGGGCGCTGTTCTCGAGCGAAGTCTCACTGACGCAGGAGATGCTCCTCTGGGAGGAGGGCTCGGAAGGCACGCTCGACACCCGCGAGGAAGATGGTTCCGGCGATTTGGAGCCTCACATCGCTGAATTGGCGACCTTTGCACCGGGGAGTGATCGATGACGCTCAAGCTCCATCGCCCTGACGGCGACGGCGGCCTCAAGACGCGGCCGGCCCCGGAGGAAAACTGGCGCGACCAGCTCCGGTCGCCGCGCTGGGGGAGTGGCTTGCGGGGCGGTCGGCTCCCGCAGCTTCGGAACCCGGAGATGAACCCGACCTCGACGTTGCGGTCGGTCCTGTTCTGGGCCTTTCTGGCGGCCCTGACGTTCGTTCTCCTGGTTGCCGGCTACGGGACGGGGTTTTGGGGGTAGGTCGTCAGTCCAGCCAAACCCGGTCCTGATTGTCGGGATCGTCGATCGGCGACGAGATGAACAGGATCTGGGGCGCATCCTCGAACTGGCCCCCGTGTGGGGTGTTGGCTGGGATCACCCAGACATCGCCCTGCTTGACCGGCCGGGTGACGCCGCCGACGGTGACCGAGCCGGTTCCGGCAAGCACGTACCCAATCTCATCGTGGGTCACGTGGACGTGCGAGCGGAACGGCCCCGGATGGCCCTGGAAGACGAAGACACTCGACTGTGTCCCGTGACCCAGGTAGGTGCGCTTGAAGATGTCGGCGTCGGTCAGCTTGTCGGCCGTCACGGCTGCGGCGACATCGATCACGTCGATCCTGGCGTGCTCCACCACCTGCTGACATGTGGGGCAGACATGGCGCTCGTGCGAATGGTGCGTGTCGGTCATCGCGATCCCTCCTTCTGGTGATCATGGCGGGCCACGGCGGCCTCGAACAGGAAGTGATAGACCTCCGCGTGACGCTTGGCCTCCCAGACGTCGTCGCCCCAGATGTAGGCGCCATGGTCGCCGACCAGTACAGCAAAAGTACGCTCGAAACGAGGATCGGCGAGCACCATCTGCAGCTGTTCGACCAGCTCGCTCTCGCGGGGTGTGTTGCGGATGACCGGGATCAGGTGGACGTCCCGGTTCGCCACGCCGCTGATCCCCTTGAGCATCTCGAGGTCGCGAATGGCCAGGTGATCTGCATCCGCGGCGATATCCGCGGCCAGCACGGCCGTCAGAGCGTGCGAATGGACCACACTCCGCGCACCGCGCTCACGCGCAGCGAGGCAGAAGATCTGGTTGCACTCACTCGGTCGCAGGGTCGGATCGGCCGGCGTACGCAGCACCCGTCCGTCCGCCGGATCCACGGTGAAGAACTCGTCTGGGCGGACCCGCTCCTTGTGAACTCCGGTCGGAGCGAGGAGCAGCCCGCCGCCGTCGGCCGGACCGCAGATTCCGCCACCGGTGCCGGACACCCAGCCCTTGGCGTAGAACACGCCGAGGAGTTCCACGAGCAGCCCCCGGATGGCGCGTTCGGTCTCGCTCACGATGGGAAGCGAGATCCATGCCGCGGGCGATCGGTCGATGGCACGCCGGCCATCATCACCGACAACTGCATGCTCAGGCAAGCGGCTCCGATCTGCGGGTAGGCACCGTCGGCTCGTCCGGCAGGCACATCCCGCTGCCCGTGCTGCCGCGGAGGCCAGTGCGATCCGCGATCCTGCCCTGGACGCCCCGGCGGCTCCTGGGCCGGCCACCCTGGACCTGCCCCGCACCTGGAACACAGAGCGGACCATCGGACCGCTGAGGCGGCCGGAATGGGGATCCCGCTGGTCGGCTGGCGCGCCGGGGGGACCAAGCGACCGAGGAGTGCGTCTACCGGGGTCAGTCCCGTCGCAGCGCCGGTCGAATGGCGCGCCGGGCGGTCCGGGGCCGGGCGTCCGGGGCCGGGCGTCCGGGGCCGGGGCCGGAGCCGGAGCCGGAGCCGGGCGGTCCTGGGCCGGGCGGTCCGGGGCCGGAGCCGGAGCCGGAGCCGGAGGCAAACGGCTCCGACAGGGGGCCGTCCGGAGCCCCTCCCATATACTGCACGGGCCATGCGATTCCTTTCCCGATTCGTTGATTCAAATGACCGCGAGGTCAGGCGCCTGCAGCCGCTGGTCGATGCGACCAATGCCCTGGAGGCCGAGTTCCAGGCCATGTCCGACGATGCGATTCGCGCAGCGTTTGGCGAGCTGCGGGGGGATGTCCTCGAAGCGGCCGCGCCGGACGAACCGTCGGAAGATGAGCTCCATCACCCGGACCTGGAGCGCCGCCGGGAGCTGAAGAAGGACCGCCGCAGGCGCGAGAACGCGCGCCTGCGGCAGGCACTCGACGATGTCCTGCCCGAAGTCTTCGGGATGGGGCGCGAGGCCATGGTGCGGACGCTCGGGATGCGCCAGTACGACGTGCAGTTGATGGGCGGGGTGGTCCTGCACCAGGGAAAGATCGCCGAGATGAAGACCGGTGAGGGCAAGACCTTCGTTCCGACGCTCGCCGCCGCTCTCAACGCCCTGTCCGGCCGGGGAGTCCACGTCGTGACCGTGAACGACTACCTCGCCCGGCGCGATCCC
>JANNQZ010000021.1:0-1638 GCA_031401015.1 Chloroflexota bacterium
TCGTCGATGACGACGTAGCGATACCCGGCGTCGCTCTCGACTTCGGGCACGATGTCCGGGTCGGGTCGGTGGACGTGGGGCACGGTTCGCTCGATCCCGGCCAGTTGCTCGTAGTAGTGCCACCGCTCGTCGGCATCCTCCTGGGCCAGGATGGCGAGCTCGGCAGCCCGTTCCGGATCCGTTCGCTGGAGGACGGCGAAGCGCGTCTCGGTCGCCACGAAATCGGCGATCGGGATCGATGGCGCGTTCGAGTCGAGCTTGAACGGCCGTCCGTGCTCGATCTCGCTCGGCTGGAAGCGGTACAGCGGCCAGTAGCCGCTCTTGACGGCGTCCTTCTGGTGGGTCATGGACTTGCTCATGTCGATGCCGTGGGCGATGCAGGTGCTGTAGGCGATGACGAGCGAGGGCCCCGGCCAGGCGTCGGCTTCGAGCAGCGCCTTCGTCGTCTGGAGGTCGTTCGCGCCCATCGAGACCTGGGCCACGTAGACGTTCCCGTACGAGCGCGCGATCGCGCCCAGGTCCTTCTTGGCGGTCCCCTTGCCGGCGGCGGCGAATTTGGCGACGGCACCGCGAGGGGTTGCCTTGGAGGCCTGGCCACCGGTGTTCGAGTAGACCTCGGTATCGAGGACCAGGATGTTGACGTTGCGGCCGGACGAGAGGACCTGGTCCACGCCACCGAAGCCGATGTCGTAGGCCCACCCGTCGCCGCCGATGATCCAGACGCCCTGGCGGACGAGATCGCTGGCGAGGGCGAGCAGGTGTTTCGCATCGGCGCTGGGCAGACCGTCGAGGTTCGTGAGGGCCTCGCGCAGTCGGTCCACCCGCTCGCGCTGGAGCCCGATGTCCGCTTCGGTGTCCTGGGCGGCCTCGAGGAGTCCGGTCACGACATCCGCGCCCAGCTGCGGGGTCAGGCGCTCGAGCAGGCGGCGGGCCTGATCGGTCTGCGCGTCGAGCGCGAGCCGCATCCCGAGTCCGAACTCGGCGTTGTCCTCGAACAGCGAGTTGGCCCAGGCCGGGCCACGTCCTGCGGCATTGACCGTCCAGGGAGTCGTCGGCAGGTTGGCCCCGTAGATGGACGAGCAGCCGGTCGCGTTGGCCACGATCATCCGGTCGCCGAAGAGCTGGCTGACCAGCCGGAGGTAGGGCGTTTCACCGCAACCACCGCAGGCGCCGGAGAACTCGAAGAGCGGCTCCAGGACCTGGCTGCCCTTGACCGTGTCGTGTGCGATGAGGTTCCGATCGAGCTGCGGGATGGACTGGAAGAAGTCCCAGCGCGGCCGTTCGACGTCGCGGTGCTCGGCGATCGGCGCCATGTTGATCGCCTTGTGGCTCGTGTCGGTCTTGCTCTTGGCGGGGCACACGTCCACGCACACGCCGCAGCCGGTGCAATCGTCGGGCGCGACCTGGATCGTGAGCCGGTGCTCGACCAGGTCCCGCGACTTGAACTCCTTGTGGAGGAAGTCGACGGGCGCGCCGTCCACGGCGGCGGCCGGGAACACCTTCATCCGGATCGTCGCGTGCGGGCAGACCATGGCGCACTTGCCGCAGTCGATGCAGATGGATGCGTCCCAGATCGGGATCATCTGGGCGATGGCCCGCTTCGCGACGTCGAGCGCTCGCGCTGGGACTTCTTCCAGT
>JANNQZ010000022.1:0-2304 GCA_031401015.1 Chloroflexota bacterium
TCGACGAGGTGATGACCGGATTTGGGCGCACCGGCCGACACTTCGGGATCGAGCACTACGGGGTCGTGCCGGATCTCATGATCATGGGCAAGGGGATCAGCAGTGGCTACGCTCCGTTGGCTGCGGTCGCGGTGCGGGACCATGTTCGGGCCGCGTTCGTCGAAGCCGGCGTCGCGTTCGAGCATGTGTTCACCTTCGGGGGGAACCCAGTGGCCGTGGCAGCGGGCCTCGCGGCGCTTGACATCTACCGGCGCGAAGGCCTGGCGGAACGGGCGGCCGAGCACGCGGAAACCTTCGCTGCCGCGCTCAAACCACTGGAGGAATTCTGGTTCGTCGGTGATATCCGCACGATCGGGCTGATGGCCGGGATCGAGTTCGTCACTGACCTGATCACAAAAGCACCCTTCCCGCCTGGGCGGAAGGTGGCCGCCATGGTCCGGGAGGCCGGCCTTCGCAATGGGATCGTGACCTATCCCGGAACGGGGATGGCCGGCGGCGGAGCAGGACCGATCGCGGGCGACATCATGTCGCTCACTCCCCCGCTGACGTTCGGCCCGGCCGAGTTCGACGAGATGGCCGACAAGCTCCAGGCGACCTTCCGCGATGTGGCGGCGACCCTCGGCGGCTGACGGCTCCGCTATCCTTCGTCGATGACAACGATCGCGATGGGCGCGAGATCAGCGTGATCTGCTCTAACTGCGGGACGGAGAACCGCGCCGGCGCGAAGTTCTGCATGGAGTGCGCGACGCCGTTCGCGGCGTCCTGCCCGAATTGCGGGGCGGCGAACCTTCCGGCCGCGAAGTTCTGCTCCGAGTGCGCGACGCCCCTCGGCGGCGGTGCGCCCCGAGCGACGGCGGCCGCAGGATCAGTCTCGGCCGCGCCGAGTACGTCGCCCGGAACCCCCGTTACACCCGGCGCCCTGGAAGCTGTCGCCGAGCGACGCCTCGTGAGCGTCCTCTTTGCCGATCTGGTCGGCTTTACGGCGTTCTCCGAGGGCCGCGATTCCGAAGAAGTCCGCGATCTCCAGACTCGCTACTTCGATACCGTGCGAGAGATCATCGGCCGCTACGGCGGCACCGTCGAGAAGTTCATCGGCGATGCGGTCATGGCGCTGTGGGGCGCGCCGATCGCGCGCGAGGGCGACGCGGAGCGGGCGGTCAGGGCCGGCCTGGATCTCGTGGCTGCCGTGCCCAGCTTGGCATCCGGGATCACCGTGCGTGTCGGGATCCTGACCGGCGAGGCGGCGGTCACGCTGGGAGCGCCGAACCAGGGGATGGTCGCCGGCGACCTGGTCAACACGGCGAGTCGCCTCCAGAGCGTGGCGCCGCCTTCGACCGTGCTCGTCGGGGAGGCGACCCAGCGAGCGGCCGGCGGAGCCATCATCTTCGAGCCGGCGGCCGACCAGGTCCTCAAGGGCAAGGTGAGCCCGGTTCCCGCCTGGCGCGCCGTTCGGGTCGTCGCCCAGCGTGGCGGGGTTGGCCGGTCCGAGGCGCTCGAAGCGCCGTTCGTCGGACGCGACGAGGAGCTCCGCCAGCTGAAGGATCTGTTCCATGCAACGGGTCGCGAGGGGCGGCCGCGTCTCCTGAGCGTGATCGGGCCGGCCGGGATCGGGAAGTCGCGGCTTGCCTGGGAGTTCCTGAAGTACATCGACGGGCTGGTCGAGTCCGTCTGGTGGCACGACGGCCGCAGTCCCGCCTACGGCGATGGAATCTCATTCTGGGCGCTCGGCGAGATGATCCGCGGCCGGGCGGGACTCCAGGAGACGGACGACGAGCCGACCACCCGAGCCGGGATCGCGGCGATGCTCGGCGAGCACGTCGCGGACGAGACCGAACGGGCCTGGATCGAGCCGGCGCTGCTGTCCCTCCTCGGCGTGGAGTCGGGCGCCGGGTCGCAGCAGCTGTTCGGTGCCTGGCGCACCTTCTTCGAGCGGCTGGCCGCGAGCGGGCCCGTCGTCCTGGTCTTCGAGGACCTCCATTACGCGGACGCCGGCCTCATTGACTTCATCGATCACATGCTGGAGTGGAGCCGCAACGTTCCGATCCTGATCGTGACCCTCGCCCGTCCCGAGCTGCTCGAGCGTCGACCGGGCTGGGGCGCCGGCAAGCGCAGCTTCACGTCGATCCACCTGGAGCCGCTCGGGACCCTGTCGATGCGTGAGCTCCTGGCCGGGCTGGTGCCGGGCCTGCCGACCCCAGCTCGGGACGGGCGAGGGTCACGATCAGGATCGGAACGTTGCGGCTCCACTCCAGCATGTGATCGATGAAGTCAATGAGGCCGGCGTCCGCGTAATGGAGGTCCTCG
>JANNQZ010000023.1:0-2624 GCA_031401015.1 Chloroflexota bacterium
GCGAGGATGAGCGCCGCGACCATGATCACCGCCTGGATCCCACCGCCCCCGGAGTCGGACGAGCTGCGCCGCTCGCGCCTCCCCGCCCCGCCAAAGATCGTGAAGCGCACGAAGAAGTCGGCGAGCAGGGCGATCGACCCCACCAGCACCCCGACCATGAGCGAGAACCGGATGTCGAAATTGCGGACGTGGCTGAGCTCGTGGGCCATGACGCCCTGGAGCTCCTCGCGGTCGAGCTTCTGCAGCAGGCCGGTCGTGATCGCCACCGACGCGTGCCCGGGATCACGCCCCGTCGCAAAGGCGTTGGGCGCGGTGTCGTCGATGAGGTAGACCCTGGGCATCGGCACGCCGGCTGCCACCGCCAGCTCCCCGACGACGTTCAGCAGCTGCGGCGTCTCAGCGGCTGTCACCTCGCGTGCTCCCGACGATGCGAGCACGAGCGAGTCACCCCGGTAGTAGGTGGCGAGCGACGCGACGAGGCCCACCCCGATCGCGATGGCCATCGACGGCAGGGCGGCCCGCGGATCGCCGGTCACGGCCCATCCGATGAGCAGCCCGAGCAGGCCCAGGAGGAACACGACGGCCAGGGCGAGCAGGACGGAGTTCCGCTTGTTCGCCCCGATCTGACCGTAGAAGGTGGAGGCCATCGGGATCAAGCCGGTACGCGACGCGCCCGGCTCAGCTGAGGGTCAGGTCCACGGTGGGGACGATTTCGGCCTCGGGCTCCGCGTCGAAGAACTCGCGCTTGCCGAAGCCGAGCGGACCGGCGATCAGCACGCTCGGGATCGTCTGGATCGTGTTGTTGTAGTCCAGCACCGTGGCGTTGTAGTGCTGGCGGGAGAAGCTGATCTGGTTCTCCGTCGTGGTCAGCTCCTCCTGGAGCTGCATCACGTTCGTGCTCGCCTTGAGGTCCGGGTAGTTCTCGACGACCGCGAACAGCGAGCGCAGCGCGCCCGTGAGCATGTTCTCGGCGGAAGCCTGCTGGGCGGGGCCCTGGGCACCGGCCGCGACCGCGCCGGCGCGAGCCTCGGTGACCCGCGTGAGCACGTCCTGCTCGAAGCCCATGTAGCCCTTGACGGCCTGGACGAGGTTCGGGATGAGGTCGTGGCGACGCTTGAGCTGGACCTCGATCTGGCCGAGCGCCTCGTCGACGCGGTTGCGCCGCGTGACGAGCCCGTTGTAGATCCCGACGAAGATCACCACGACGACGATGACGATGATCACCAGGATGATGAGCGGATCCATCTGGCCTCCCTGTGTGCTCGGGCGAACACTCCCCGTCGGTGCAGCATAGCGCGCCGCTCGAGCGGTGGCCCCTTGAGGCGCGCCGGTGCGAGGCACGGCTGCCCGGGTGGGGGCGAGGCCGCCGGAGGAGTGGGCAGGGCCAGCCGGGACCCGCGCCGTCATCCCCTGCCCGCTGTCTCATCACCAGCGGTGCTATCCGACGCAACTACGGCCGTTGCGCCCGCGCCGAACCGCCCGGAACGCCGTCCATGGGGCGCTATCGAGCGAACCAGCACCGGTGGTGATCCGACAGGGAACAAGGCCACCCGGCAGCGCGGCAGCGGCATCGACATCGTGGGGAATAGCACCGGCGGTGATGACGGGGTCGACCGCACGGGACCACGTCGCGGCGCAGCGGCCCAGCGCAGGAGTGGTGGGCCGTGAGGTGTCTGAGTGGTGGGCGGTGAGGGACTCGAACCCCCGGCATCCTCGGTGTAAACGAGGCGCTCTGACCATCTGAGCTAACCGCCCGCGGAGCCGTGGCAGGACCCGGAAACACGAACGGGCGGCCTGTCGGCCGCCCGCATGACGTTCAGGTGAGTGGTGCCCAGGCCGGGACTTGAACCCGGATGAGTTGCCTCATACGCCCCTCAAACGTACGCGTATACCAATTCCGCCACCTGGGCAAGGTGTCGCCGATGTCAGGCCCGAAACGATGGTACCGAGGGAGGGAGTCGAACCCACACGACCTTGCGATCACTGGTACCTGAAACCAGCGCGTCTACCATTCCGCCACCTCGGCCCGACCGTGAAACCGGCCCACCCGAGGGCTCACCGGTCCGCGGCGAGGCGCCATGCTAGCACATCCCAATAGCGGTCGCCGGTGTCCGCGATGAGCCGCGGAGTGACCCCGTCGAGGCCGCGGGCGAGCATCACTTCGTCGTTCCACGCGAGGGGCAGGAGCGGCTGCCGGGTCGCCAGCGCGGCGAGCAAGGCCTTCCAGGCGGCCGCGCGCTCCTCCGCTGTTCCCGGCTTGCGAGCGGCCTCCAGGAGGGGGTCGAGGGCAGGGTCCTGGTAGCCGGCGAGGTTCGTCCCCGTGGCCCGTACCTGGGAGGTCGCAAGCAGCGGATACAGGTCGGGCTCGAGGCCCTCGGCGATGTCCACGACCGCGGCCGTGAAGTCGCCGGAGCGCAGCCGGGTCGCGATGTCAGCCGCCTCCACCTCAACGAGGCGGGCGTCGAACCCGAACGTCTTCCACGAGTCCCGCACGTGTTCCGCCACCGACGCGAGTCGCGGGTTCGCTTCCGGCGTGACCGTGAGGAGCTCGAGCCCGTAGGCGCCCTTGCCGCCGGGGGCGACCCACTTGCCGCCCTTCTTCGACCAGCCGGCGGCCTGCATGG
>JANNQZ010000024.1:0-1782 GCA_031401015.1 Chloroflexota bacterium
ACGCCTTGGTCTTGGACCAGTTGACCGACTGCGGCATCGAGACCTTCCCATGCAGACCCAGCGTGTCGTAGACCTTGCGCGCCACCTGGCGCACGGGCCCCCACTGCATCGGGCCGAACACCGCGCAGGTGGCCCGTGACAGCGGATTCGGCCGGGTCACCGAGGCGCCGATGCAGTCGGCCACGTCGCTTGCCGAGCTCATCGCCGCAACCGTCCTTCCACAACTCCCGGTCGCCGCTGCGATCGGCCCCGATCGAGAGGCGATCCGATGACCATCCTCGACCTGCCCTCAGCCGTCATCCCGGACCCGACGCATCGACTGCGCCGCTTCCGACGCACGGCATCGCTGCGGGAGCTGGTCCGCGAGACGCGCCTTCATCCTCGCCAGTTCGTGGCCCCCATCTTCGTCCAGCCTGGCCGCGGCGAGCGAACGCCGATCTCGTCCATGCCGGGTGTCTCCCGCCTGTCACCGGACCAGGTGGTGGTCGAGGCTCGCCGGCTTGCCTCGCTTGAGGTGGGCGGCGTGATCCTGTTCGGGCTGCCGGCCGAGAAGGACGCCATCGGCACGGGCGCATGGATCGCAGACGGGATCGTCCAGGAGACGATCCTTCGCCTCAGGGATGCCGGCATCGACCTCGTCATCATCGCCGACACGTGCCTGTGCGAGTACACGGACCACGGCCACTGCGGACCGGTGGACGCGCTCGGGACCGTCATCAACGATGAGGCGATCCGCAGCCTTGCGCGGACCGCGGTGGCGCAGGCGCGAGCCGGGGCCGACATCGTGGCGCCGAGCGCGATGATGGATGGCCAGGTCGCGGCGATCCGCGCCGGACTCGACGCCGAAGGCTTCGCTGACACGTCGATCCTGGCCTACGCGGCCAAGACGGCTTCCGCCTTCTACGGTCCATTCCGTGAAGCTGCCGACTCCGCTCCCGCGTTCGGCGACCGGCGCGGCTACCAGATGGACCCGGCCAACCGCCGCGAGGCCATGCTCGAGATGGCGATCGATGTCGAGGAGGGCGCCGACGCGCTGCTCGTCAAGCCGGCCCTGCCGTCCCTGGACATCCTGACCCGGGCGCGCGACCGGTTCGACCTCCCGATCGGGGCCTATCAGGTGAGCGGCGAATACGCCCAGATCGAGGCGGCCGCTCAGCTCGGCTGGATCGATCGCCGGCGCACCCATCTCGAGGCGACCACCGCGATCGTCCGCGCCGGAGCGTCGTTCGTCATCACCTATGCCGCGGCTGACCTCGCCGGCTGGCTCCGCGAAGGAACGGTCTGATGACGACGACCATGGACTCTCTCGAGGGGACCGGCGCGGCTCCGGTGGATCGCCAGGCGCAGCTCATCGCCCGCGCCGAGGACCTCTTCCCCGGCGGGGTGAACAGCCCGGTCCGTGCATTCCGCTCGGTCGGCCGCGCGCCGCTGATCCTCGAGGCCGGCGAGGGCCCGCGTGTCCGCGACGCCAACGGGCGCTGGTACATCGACTACATCGGGGCCTGGGGCCCGGCCATCCTCGGCCACGCGCATCCGGGCACGGTCGAGGCCGTTCGCGCCGCGGCCCTCAACGGGTTCGCGCTCGGAGCCACGTCACCTGGCGAGGTCGAGCTCGGTGAGGCCATCCGGGCTGCACTGCCGTCGATGGAACGCATGCGCTTCACCTCCTCCGGCACCGAAGCCGCGATGAGCGCGCTTCGGCTGGCGCGAGGCGCCACCGGTCGCGACATCGTCCTCAAGTTCGCCGGCGGGTACCACGGTCACTCGGACGGCCTGCTCGTC
>JANNQZ010000025.1:0-2617 GCA_031401015.1 Chloroflexota bacterium
GGCTCGACATCGTCTTCGCGGAGGTCCTGCCGGGCCAGAAGGCCGACAAGGTGAAGGAGCTGCAGGCGGCGGGCAAGCTCGTGGCGATGGTCGGGGACGGGATCAACGACGCGCCGGCGCTCGCCCAGGCAGACGTCGGGATCGCGATCGGTGCCGGGACCGACGTGGCCATCGAGACGGCCGACGTGGTCCTCATGAAGAGCGATCCCGTCGACGTGCTCGGCGCCATCGCCCTGAGCCGGGCGACCGTCCGCAAGATGCGCCAGAACCTCTTCTGGGCGGTCGGTTACAACACCGTCGCCTTCCCAATCGCGATGGGCCTCTTCTACCCGGCGTTTGGGCTGATCCTGCGACCGGAGATCGCAGCGATCAGCATGGCCGGCAGCTCGTTCCTTGTCGCGGTGAATGCGCTGCTCCTCAAGCGCACGAAGCTCGAAGGGATCCGCCGCTATGGCGCTCAGTGATACGGTCGGAGGTGGGAACCGACGACGACCAGGTCCGATCGTTGGCTCGCTCGATGTCGCCCAGCTCCTCCTCGCCCGACGCGAGGGCGATCGTCCCGCACAGCTTCCACTCCGGCCGTGGTGGAACGGTTGATCAACCCGGGCTCGGGCGCGTTCCGGTCGACGGCCGTCGCCGTCGTCGCGTTCGGCGTTGCGATGGGCTACCTCGAGGCAGCCGTCGTCGTGTATCTGCGCTCCGCCATCGAGACCGGTTCGGTCGTGGCGGCGCACGATCCCAAGACGTTCGGGACGTTCGAGGCGATCGAGATCGCCCGCGAGCTGGCCACGCTCGTGATGATCGCCGCGATCGGCTGGCTCGCCGGCCGCACCAGGCTCGAGCGCCTCGCCTGGGCGGCGGTCGTCTTCGGCGCCTGGGACATCGTCTACTATCTCGGCTTGCGCCTGGCCATCGGCTGGCCGCCCACGCCCGACACGTGGGATGTCCTCTTCCTGGTCCCCGCTCCGTGGGTCGGGCCGGTCTGGGCGCCGATCGTCGTGAGCGTTGCCCTCATCACGTTCGGCGTGGCCGCCGCGCGGCGGCTGAGGTCGAGCCAGCCGATCGTCGTTGGCCCGCTTCGGGCGCTGGCCGGTCTCGCGGGCGGTGGCCTGGTGATCGCGAGCTTCCTCGTCGACACGAACCGCGTCATCGCCGGCGACTCCTCGGCCTGGACCGGATGGCCGGTCTTCTGGGCCGGCATGGCGCTGGCGACCGCAGCCACGGTCAGCGCGCTGGGCGGCAAGTCGACCGCGCGCGTGCATCGAGAGGCGCGCGTTCAGCATGGAACCGGAGGCCGGCCCTCGGTCCGCTCACCGGACTGATCCACCCATCCCAACAGGAGGACGCCAAGATGGCTGACAAGGTGAAGGACCCGGTCTGCGGCATGGAGATCCGGCCCGCGGACGCGGTTGCCAATGAGGAGCACGAGGGCCGCAGGTTCGATTTCTGCAGCAGGACTTGCTACGACACGTTCGTCAACGACCCGCACCGGTACGGACATCCAGGGGACGAGCCCGGCGGTGGCCACGGCGGGCACGCGGGCCACTGAACTCCGGCTCGGGGGGAGCACTCGGCGACCGCAAGTTGAGGATGCGATGTCGGACGAGCCGAATCGAGGCCACAAGGCAACCAGTTGTCTCAGCCGGCTCTCACGCTCAGCTCAGCCGGGCGACGTACCGTCGGCTCATCCCGAACACCGGGCGATCGGCGCTCTGGCGGGTCGAAGACCAAGGCGACAGCGCGGGTCGCCGCCGTATCCGTTCAAGGCGACGCAACCCCCGCCGGGTCGGATGAAAGGTGGACGATGGACCTTGCTCTCATTGTCCGCGTGCTGCAGCTTCGCCGGCGCCTGCAAGCCCGGGAGCGGTGGACGCGCACAGCACTGGTACGGCATCGCGAGACGGAGTTCCGTGCTCTTCGCGCGTACGCATACGCGCGGTCTCCCTTCTACCGGAGCTTCCACGCCGGCTTGTTCGACCGACCGCTCGCGGAGCTGCCCGTCCTGACCAAGGCAGCGCTCATGGACCACTTCGACGACCTCGTCACCGACCGGTCGATCCGGCTCGCCGACGTCGAGGCGCATCTCGCGGCTGTGACCGGCGACGAGCGGTTTGCCGGCCGCTACCGGGTGGTCTCCACATCGGGAACGACCGGTCGGCGAGGCGTATTCCTCTCCGACCCGACCGAGTGGGCGACGGTGATCGCGTCCTACAATCGAGCGCAGGAGTGGGCCGGGATCACCGCCAGCCCACTCCACCGAACGCGGCTCGCGGTCGTGAGCACGACGACGGGCTGGCATCAGTCCGCCCGGGTCGGGGCGAGCGTTCGAAACCCGTTCGTCCTCACGCTGCGACTCAACGCGACCGACCCGCTCCCGGACACAGTGGCCCGGCTGAACGAGTTCCAGCCTGATTCGCTCATCGGCTACGCGTCAATGCACCGCCTCCTCGCCGAGGAGCAGCTCGCGGGGCGCATGGGGATCGCCCCCCGAGCGATCATGAGCGCCTCCGAGGTTCTGACCGACGAGACCCGTCGCCTGGTCACGGAGGCATATGGGCGACCGCCTTTCAACGTCTATGCCGCGACCGAGCCTGCGGGGATCGCCTCGGCGAGGAGG
>JANNQZ010000026.1:0-2257 GCA_031401015.1 Chloroflexota bacterium
CCCGTCGGCGTCGGCGTTGGTCCAGGCGTGCCTGTCGGGGTCGGGGTCGGGGTCGGCCCTGGCGTGCCCGTCGGGGTCGGGGTGGGAAGATTCGCGACCGCAGCCCCTCGAACTGGGAAAACCGCCGTGGCCCCGATTCGAACCGGGTTGCCAACGATCGCACCGACAAACGCACCCGTGATCAGATCGAAGTCGCACTCAAGTTCGACTGTAGCGTGGCTACCGATCTCGGTCGCCGCCGCACTACCCACCGCCGAAAACACGGGCGTCGGGATCGCCTGGAGATCGCAGTTGATCGATCGAGCATCGAACTGGATTTGGTCGATGAGTTCCTGCCGCTGGCCGGCCTTGATCGGGGTGCTAGGTGCGGTCCAGGCGGTCGGGTGCGCCCCCGCATAGTTGGCTCCGATGCGGGCCGCGTTCTGAAGCCCAACCCAGCCGAAGAAGACTCGACCGAAGTCGATCGTGATTACGAGCAGCAGGATCAAGAGGGGCACCACCAGCGCGATCTCGACCATGGCCTGGCCGCGGGATCGCTCGGCCTCGTGGCCGCCGCTGGGCAACTTCATGACAGTGGAACCCCCGTAGTGGATCTCGACGTGCCGGCTACCCTATTAGTACTACCTTGCGGGACTCCTTGCGGCGCGACCCCGCATGAAAGAGGTGGTGTCGCTCAGCAACGGTGACAGGCATAGATCGACTCATCCAGCCTGGCGCGACTGAATGCCGTACACCTCCGGTCGGCGGTTGGCCAAAACCGGGACCTGGCGACGGACGACCGCGACTCGATCGAGATCCAGTTCGGCGCGGATGATGCCGACCCGGTCCGGGGCCTGGGCGATGACCGTGCCCCATGGGTCGATGATCAGGGAGCGCCCGTAGGCCGGTGAACCTGGCGGGCCGCCGATCTGGGAGGGTGCCAGGACGTAGGCGCCGTTCTCGATCGCTCGCGCCCGCAGGAGCACCTCCCAGTGGTCGCGCCCGGTCCGCTCGGTGAAGTTGGCGGGGACGGTCAGGATCTCGGCGCCGGCCAGCGCCAGAGCGCGGTACAGCTCGGGGAAGCGCAGGTCGTAGCAGATCGTCAAGCCAAGGGTTGCCCCGTCGACTGACGCCGTGACCAGGCGGTCCCCCGGGGTCACGCGCGCCGACTCGGTGTCCGCGGGCCCGCTGTCCACCGCGACGTCGAACAGGTGGATCTTGCGGTAGGTGGCGACGATCGAGCCGTCGGGCGCGATCAGGGTGGACGTGTTCCAGGGGCGCAGCGGATCGGTCGATAGCTCGGCGGTGCTGCCGACGAGGATCCACGCGCCATGCCGCCGGGCAACCTCGGCAAACGGATCCGTATGCGGACCGGGGATCGGGCGGGCAGACGCGCGATAGCCATCGTCGGCGCCACGGTACTGGAGGTACTCGGGCAGGGCGACCAGGCGCGCACCCCCGGCCGCGGCCTCATCGGCGAGCGCGACAGCGGTGCCCAGGTTTCGCTCGACATCGCCACCGGCATCTAGCTGAACGAGTGCGACTGCCAGTTTCACCACTTCATCGTACGGCGCGGTGGCGCTGGATGCCGCGCCCGGGCTGACGATCGAGTGGCGGTGGCTACCCCTTTCGGGCTATGCGGCCGCGCACCGATTCAAGGTTGCCCGCAAGTCAACCGATCGAGTATCAGATCTCCACCAGGCCACCGTCCGGGAGAACCCTGAATGCCCCGACCAAACGCGAATCGGCGCGACGTCGCCACATTGGCGCCGGGAAACGGCAGAGCCGAGCGTCGACGCACCCGCGGCCAGGCGCTCGTCGAACTTGCGCTGATCGTCCCGGTCCTGCTCACGCTCTTCCTCGCGACCATCGACCTTGGCCGCTTCTACTACTCGCAGATCACCGTGACCAACGCCGCCCGCGAGGCCGCCATCGAAGCGGCCGCGAATCCGACCTCCTACATGAGCGGAACGTGCGATGCGTCCAGCCGTGTTGTCTGCGCCGCCGTCAACGAGGCCAGGGGCTCATTCGTGACCGTAGCCCCAGCCGATGTCGCGCTGACCTGTCCGGGAGGCTGCGCCAAGACTTTTGGCAAGCAGGCGATCGTGACGGTCACCGGCCACTTCAGCCTGCTGACGCCGCTCATGTCGGCGTTCACCGGCGGATCGAACGTCACGATCGCGTCCACCGCGACCGCCAATGTCATCATCGTGCCCGAGCTCCCAGTGGCAACGCCGACCCCGGCGCCGACGGCCACACCGGCGCCGACCCCTACCCC
>JANNQZ010000027.1:0-23336 GCA_031401015.1 Chloroflexota bacterium
GGCGGACCATCGGGTCTGGCGGCGCTGGTTACGCGATCATTCGACTGAGCTCCACGGGGCCCTCGACGACCGGGATCCGAGCGCTCCGCGCGCCTGACACGCAAGTCAAGATTCGCGGTTGGTGGAGATGAGGGGACTCGAACCCCTGACCCCCGCGATGCGAACGCGGTGCTCTTCCAGCTGAGCTACATCCCCAGGGTCGGGGAGTGTAGCACGGCCAAACGCGGGTTCTGGCTCGAGATCTCGATGCCAAGTGAATCCGTCAGGGCTAACTGCAAAGTGATTTGAATCGCTCGGCTTCGACGGTGGCGACGTGCCCGCCCTGCCCGATGAGCATGCCCGTGATCAGCTCGGGCCGTCCCGCAGTCGGAGGCCCGTCGGATCGTATGGGATCGCCGGCAGGATCCGGGCCGGTCTCCGCTCGCCGACCACATCGACGTTGAGGCTCGGCCGGGCGGCCACCACATCGTTGTCCACGTAGGCGAGCGCCAGGCTCATCCCGACGTTGTGGCCGTAGGCGCCAGAGGTCACGATGCCGACGAGGTGCCCGCTGAGCCAGATGCCGTCGTCTTTCGCGGCGTCGGCGTCGGCCGCGTCCACATCGAGCAGGACGAGGCGGCGAGCGACACCGTGTTCGCGCTCACGGAGCGCCGCCTCGCGCCCAGTGAAATCGCCCTTGTCGAACGCGACGAAGCGGTCCAGCCCGGACATCCCGGGTGTGACGTCCTGGCGGAACTCGGCCGACCAGATGCCGTAGCCCTTTTCGAGGCGGAGCGAGTCGATCGCCCGGTCACCAACCAGGCGCAGGCCGTGCGCCCGTCCAGCGTCCCGGAGGGCGTGGAACAGCTCCAGATGCCGGTCGGTCGGGACGACGATCTCGTAGCCAAGCTCGCCGGTCAGCGAAATCCGACCGACGACCGCGTCGCGACCACCGACCTGCATCGCACGCGCGGTCAGGAATGGGAACGCGGCGCCTGACACGTCGTCCGACGTGAGCGCCGCCAGGATCGTCCGCGAGGCCGGTCCGGAGACCGAGAAGCCCATCAGGCCGTCGGTCAGGTTTCGGAGCGTGACCCCGGCAGACGGCAGCTGGCTCCGGAACCAGCGCAGATGCCAGTCCTGGAGGTCATAAGAGCCGGTCAGCCAGAATCGATCCTGCGCGAGCCGGGTCACCGTGAAGTCGCCCATGAGCCGGCCGGCCGGCCCAAGCATCGGTGCCAGCCGGATCCGCCCGACGCCCGGGAGTCGCCCGGCGAGGAGATGGTCAAGCCAGGCGGCGGCAGCCGGCCCGGTCACCTCGTAGCGCGCGTACCCCGCGATCTCATAGGCGCCTGCGGCCATCCTGACCGCCGCGACCTCCTGGGCCACGATCAGCTCGGCGTTGGATCGCCCGATCGCCTCCGTCTCGACGAACCCGGGATCCGGCGCGAAGTAGAGCGGCACTTCGAGGCCCCAATTCACGGTGTGCCGGGCGCCTGCCGCCAGGAAGGCCTCGTGGCATGGCGTGGTCTTCAGTGGGCGCCCGGCCGGCAGCTCCTGGTTCGGGTAGGCCATCACGAATCGCCTGGCGTAGAACTGCGCGGTTGTCGCCCGCAGGTATCGGTCATCCGCGGCGTAGGCACCGAAGCGCGCCACGTCCATCCCGAAGACGTCATAGCCGGGGTCGCCGTCCACGATCCAGTTCGCCAGCGCGAGCCCGATCCCGGCGCCCTGCGAGAACCCCGCCATGCAGCCGCAGGCCGCCCAGTAGCCGGGGAGCCCGTCGACCGGCCCGACAAGCGGGTTCCCATCGGGCGTAAACGTGAACGCGCCGTTCACCCATTTGCGGACCCCGACGTCCCGGAGCACCGGGAAGCGCTCGAACGCCATTCGCAGCTCGGGCGCGATCCGCTCGACATCTTCGGGAAAGAGGGTCATCCCGAAGTCCCACGGCGCCCCGTCCACCTGCCAGTGGACCGGGCGCTGTTCATAGATCCCCAGGAGCACCCCGTTGCCCTCGCGCTGGAGGTAGGTGAAGCCCTCGAGATCGGTGACCGCCGGCATGAGCCCCTCGATCGCGGCGACGACCGGGATCTCGTCGGTGACCAGGTAGTGATGAGGCATCGGCACGAGTGGGTGGTCCACGCCGACCATCCGCCCGACCCGGCGAGCCCACAGCCCGGCCGCATTCACGACATGCTCGGCGGTGATGGTTCCCTGTTCGGTCGACACATCCCAGTCGCCGTCCGGGCGTCGCTCCAGGGCGGTGACCCGGTTGCCGACGATGACCTCCGCCCCGCGCGTCCGGGCTGCCGCGGCATAGGCGTATACGGCGCCGTTGGGATCGAGATTGCCCTCCTCCGGATCGAACAACGCGCCGAACAGGCCGGCCGGATCAATGATCGGGACCATGGCGGCGGCTTCCTCGGGGGAGAGCAGATGCGCGCCGTCGTGGCCCTGGCTCCGCAGCCACGCCAGCTCCGACCTGAGCCATCGCCAGCGATCTGGGGTACCGGCGAGTTCGAGTCCGCCGGACATCCGAAGGCCGATGTCCTGGCCACTTTCTGCCTCCACGACCGGGTACTGCCCGATCGTGTAGCGCTGGAGCGCGGCGATCCGGGTGTCGGCATTGATCGCATGGAACCCCCCGGCGGCGTGCCATGACGAGCCCGCCGTAAGTCGGTCGCGCTCGACGATCGCCACGTCCGTCATGCCGCGTAGCGCGAGGTGGTAGGCGACGCTCACGCCAACGATCCCGCCACCGATGACGACGACGCGGTACTGGCTCCTCACGAGCGTCAGGGTACCCGGCGCGGTGAGCCTGACGCCGCCCAGAGCCTGACGCGGCCCAGAGCCTGACGCCGCCCAGAGCCTGACGCCGCCCAGAGCGTGACGCGGCCCAACGGACGGCGACCGACCCATCAGGCGCGGACGGTTGGTGCATCATCGACGCGTGGAGGTCCAGTCGCTCCGAGTGGTCATCGCCGAGGACTCCGCGCTCCTGCGCGAAGGGTTGGCCCGGCTGATCAACGATTCGGGGGGCGTCGTGGTGGCCAAGGTGGGCGACGGACCGTCGTTCGTGGCGGCCGTGGTGGAGCACCGGCCTGACGTCTCGGTCGTCGATGTGCGGATGCCGCCCACCCAGCGCGACGAAGGCCTGCGCGCCGCGATCGAAGCCCGCCGTCGGGTTCCCGGCTCCCCGGTACTCGTGCTCAGCCAGTACGTGGAGCGCCAGTACGCGACAGAGCTGCTCGCGGACCGGGCCGGCGGCGTCGGGTACCTGTTGAAGGACCGCGTCGCGGACATCCGCGAGTTCATGGATGCGCTGCGCCGCGTTGCCCGCGGCGGAACTGCGCTCGACCCCGAGGTGGTCGCCGAGCTGATGATCCCGCGCCATCCCGACGACCGCCTCCATGGGCTGACCCCGCGCGAACGCGAGGTCCTTGCCGCCATGGCCGAGGGGCGGACCAACATGGGCATCGCGCAGATGCTCGGCATATCCGAAGGCGCCACCGAGAAGCACATCAGCAACATCTTCGGGAAGCTGGAGCTGCCCGATTCGGAGAACGATCACCGACGCGTGCTGGCCGTCCTGACCTACCTCGGGTCATAGGCCCCGGTTCAGCCGGCGGTGGCTACGGCCCCGGACGCCGCGGGAAACTCGGCCCGCACAAGGGTGGGACCGCCCGGGGGACTGCTGACACTGAACGAACCATCGAGCGCCTCGACACGACCGGCCAGACCCGCCAGCCCTCCACCGGGGATGATCTGCGCGCCTCCGGCACCGTCGTCCCAGATCTCGACGACCAGCGCCCCCGGCTCGCGCCGGCAGCGAATCTCGCACCTCCGGGCGGTCGCATGCTTGGTGATGTTCGCGAGCGCCTCGGCGACCACGAAATACGCTGCCCGCTCGAGCGTGTCGGGGAGCCGATCACCCTCGGGCAGGCCGCTCTGGACGACCGTGGGCACCGAGCAACGACCGGCAATCGAACGCAGCGCCGGCACCAGCCCGCGATCGAGCAGGATCGGCGGTGCGATCCCGCGTACCAGGTCGCGCAGCTCAGCGAGAGCCAGCCTGGCCTGGTCCCGGGCGTCCTCGAGCAGCTCTTTCGCGCTCGCCGGATCCGAGTCGAACCGCTCTGCCGCCAGGCTGAGGTCCATGGCCAGCATCACCAGGCGTTGCTGGGCGCCGTCATGGAGGTCCCGCTCGATGCCCCGCAGTTCGCTCGCCTCCACGTCGAGGACGGTCTGGCGGCTCTCTTCGAGGGTTTCCACCCGGCGCTCCAGCGCGCGCTGCTCCGAGGCGCAGAGGAGGCCGGCGACGACCGCCCGATGGAGCGTCATGAGTCCCTGCGACACCGACGCCGTGACCGCGGCCAGGAGCAGTCCGACCAGGCCGGCCGCCACAGCGACCGTCGCGGGCGAGACCGGCAGGCCGGCCACCGTGAACGGGAGGTTCGGCGACGCGAACCAGAACGGAACGGACAGCAGCGACACGGTCAGGACCCACAGCACGAGGATTACCGCGAATTCGAGGATGGCCAGCGGCAAGGCGACGAACACGTACACGACGTCACGCCAGCGATTGACGTCGAGGAAGACCGCGGTCGCCAGGCCTCGGGGTCCCGAGCCGTAGGGGCTGTAGGGATGAGGCCGGAGCACATCAACGCCGACCGCGGACGCGCGGGAACGCTCGATCCGGGCGACGAGCCGGCAGGCCTCGATCCCGACCCCGATGACCACCACGCCCACCCCGACGACCAGCAATGAGCCCCCGGCCGAGAAGATGGACACAACCACGGAGAACGCGACGAGTTCGATGAAGAACCCCTGGACGATCGCCCGAGTGGAGCGCCAGGTGGCCGGATGGAGCGGGGACAGGACGAACGCGCTCACGCCCCGGGCTCGCCGCTCGACCTGAGCGCCAAACACGGCGCTCAGGATCAGGAGCAGACCGACAACGAGGAGTGGACCGCCCAGGATCACGTGTTGGACGCTGGCCTCCGGGCCGAACCCACCAGCAAGGCGATCCCCAGCGCCAGCACGAGCGCCGGCCAAATCAGGCCGTTCATGGCCAGGTTCGGGATCACCTCGTCGACGAGGGCGATGCCGCCAAAGACCACGAGGAGCACTCCAAGGATGGTGCCGGCCCGTCCGGGTCGGTCGTCGGTAGGCCGCACGTCATGGACATGTGGCGTGGCAGAGCTGGTCGACCAGTGAGCGCCCGCGGGCGCTCCCGCGGGTCCGGCTGGAGACTCGACATCCTCGGAGGTGGAGGCCAGCGGCGCCGGCGTGATGATCGGCTCCAGTGGAACGATGAACGCGAGGATGACGTACAGCAGGATCGTGAAGCCGCCCAGGAAGGCCGAGAGGATCCAGGCGATCCGGATCACGGTCGGATCGATGTCGAGATACTCGGCCATGCCGGCGGCGACACCAGCGAGCTTTCGATCCTCGCGGCAGCGGTACAGACGACGGGAGTTCACTTGCATCCTCCTTCAGGATTGATGTGCACGCTACCAACGTTGACCGATATGGTCACGTCGGCATGGTGGGTTGCGCTACGGTAGCCCGGGGTTTCCCACCCGCCAGCGTCGCGGATGAGTCCGGGATAGTGGCGAGAACCGAGAACGACGTCATCACGGATCCGGAGGCCAAGATCTGGCGCGGCGCAGATGGTGAGCTCGGCGGCGTTGATGTCGAACGTGGCCCGGAAATCGCTCGTGGCAGCCAGGATCACCGAGGCCGAGGCGGCGTTCGCCTCGACGGACAGGTTGTCCAATGTCGCGCCGGTCAGGTCGACACGTAGTTCCCCGGCATTCACCTGCAGATCGAGGTTCCCAAGGCGTGCACCGGCGAGGTCGAGGCGACCTCGCCCCGCGTTGACCTCGGCGGACAGATCAAGTGAGGTGCCCGTCGGGAGGCGAACGGCGTACGTCTCGCTGATGAAGGGCTCGCGCCACGGGAACCGGTGCTGGCCGTCGAGGGTGACGGACGCGATCGCAAGGCTGGTGGGCGACGCATCAATCTCGGAGGCCAGGCCTGAGACGCTGGCAGTCTGGATTTCCCATCGGGTCCCCGGCGTGGTGGTCACCGCTAGATCGCCGCAGTCGAGCCGGAGGTCGACCGTTGCGGGTCCGCTGAAATCACCCTGCTGGGTGATCGTATCTGCCGACTCAGCGACGTTGCACGCCTGTGTCACGGTAGGCGCGGCCACGATCATGCCGCCGAGCAACAGTCCCGGCATCGCCGCGGCCACCAATCCGCCGGGCAGCGCGAATGCGGTGCGACGTACCAGCAACCCGACGCCGAGCCCGATGATTGCAATCGGCCAGAGCCGCAGCGTCTGGGCGACCAGGTCGACGTCAAGGTTTGGACTTTGCCCCAACAGGAGCACACCGCCGAGGGCGACGAAGAACACGCCCCAGTAAAGAAGTTTCCGATTCACCATGCTGTCTTGCCTCCGTGCATCGTTGATCTCGATGCCACGACGGTACGGTCAGCGCGGCCGCCCAACCAGCCGGACACCCGGCGTGTTTAGGGTGGGGCTAGCCCCCGCGGACGCCAGGCGGCCACGGGCGGCCGGCGCGGCCCCGGATCGGCCAACCTCCGCATACATGGCAAGGAAGCCGTCGTCGAGGAGATCCTCGATTGGCGGCCGCACGACTATGGCACGGACAGGACGGTCCTCGACACCCCGAGGGCCAGTGCAGGTGCTCTCGCGGTCTTCCAGAGAGGCCGCCCGCCGTGACCTCGCATCGTTGGTCGAGTGCTGGGTCTCTGCCACGCGGCCCGACGCCCGTGTCAACGGGCTGAAGGACGTAGACGCAATCGGTTGCACGAATGCGTCCGGCGATTACTCTCGCGTAGTAGACTCGACTCCCCATGCCTGAACGAAGCGTCAGCGTCCGCCTGCGAGATTGCCGGCCAGCACCCTTCGTCAGGGGTACGGGTTTGTGCGCTCGACGATGAGCCCTGACGCCGTCAGCGGGGTTGGACCATGACGGTTCGACGTTCGACCGGCGGGCCCTTCCGGCCGGGCGGTCTCGCGGCACTGCGAGCCACCTTGGACAGGCGCTTCTGGCTTGTCGCTGCTCTTTCCACCACGGCATCCCTGCTTGTGCTCGGCGTGCCGACGGCGGTCATACCGAATCCGATGTTCATCCGGATGACCCCGACCGAGACATTCAACCTGGTCGTCTGGCTGGTGTCGGCGCCGCTCATCGGCTTCCTCGTCGCGACGTATGTTCGCCCGCGCGGGCACGCCGTCAGCCACCGGCTCGACGAGCCCGGTGCCGGCCGAGCGACGCTCGGCGGCGTCGGAGCCTATCTCGCGATCGGGTGTCCGATCTGCAACAAGGTGGTCGTGGCAGCATTGGGTGTCAGCGGGGCACTCTCGATGTTCGCTCCGCTGCAGCCGCTCATCGGGGCAGGCTCCGTAGTCCTCCTCGGAGTGACGTTGGGCTGGAGGCTCCGCGTTCGTGCCAGACGCTGTGAGCGTTGTGCCGACTGACCGAAAGGGACGCCATGGAGAGGGGTCCATCCAGGGATGAGGTCGCTCGACCTGACACCTGATCTCACGCCCTGTCTCGTGGGTGCGCTAGAGGTCGCGCCGTTCCGAGCCATGGCGGTCGCACACCTCGTACCTCTGCTGCTGATCGTCGGGCTGGCTGGATGCGCAGGGGGAACTCGGAGTCCCGTCTGTTCGGCCCAGGATGCGTTGCGCGCCGCGTTGGGTGCGGTCGAATCCGCGAAGGCCGCCACCGCGTCCGGCGATCAGACCGAAGTCCGCCGCCGTATGGATGAGGTGGAAGGCCACGTCAGCGCTGGGAAGACGAGCCTCAGCGGCGTCGATTCGGATTCCGGCGTCGGCCCGGCCGCGCGCGCCATGCTCGAGGCGGCCAACTACCTCGAATTCATGGTCGGCGACTTCCGCGCCACGGGCACGGTCGACTTCACCCTCACGCAGTTCGCATCGCGCGAGCTGAACCGGGCGACCTCGGGCGCTGGCGGCGCCCCGCTCAATTGCTAGCCGCGAGGGAAGCGGCTGACGCGCGTTTCACGAACGTCGCACGATGTCCCGCGCGGGAATCGGCTCGTGGCAAACGGGCTCGATCTGGTGCCGCGTCGGCCGAGGTCCAGCCATGATGCGCAAGGTCCCGGATCGGTCGCCGCAGCGGGCGCGCCCTATCGGGCGAGCTGGACGACGTCCGACCCCCGTAACGCGCGGCAGGAGATATCTCGTCCTGGCTGCCGCGGCGGTCGGGGCGCTGGCCATGGCAGCCGTGGTGTTCGTCCTCGTCCGGCCCGGCGGTGGGCCCGCGCAGGCCTGGAGTCGACTCGGGACCGAGGACGTCCACTCGCTCGCCTTCGTCGGCGACGACTCGAATCGGCTGCTGTTCGGCCACCACGGCGGCATCCTCTCGTCGACCGATGGCGGGAGCAGCTGGCAACCTCTCGGCACCCGTTCAGACGCGATGAGCCTCGGTCCAGCGGCCGATGGATCGATCGTGATCGCGGGGCACGAGGTGTTCGCCGAGAGTCGCGACGACGGCCGCACCTGGCAGGACATCCCCGCCACCCTCCCGAGCCTCGACATCCACGGCTTCGCGCGCAATCCGGGCAACCCGGCCCGGATGTGGGCCTACCTCGCGACCGGTGGGCTCTGGGAAAGCGTGGATGCCGGCCGTGCCTGGGAGCGCGTCCAGGAGGAGAGCATCCTGTTCCCGGTCGCCGCCGCCGCCCCGTCCGGGACGCGCCTCTTCGGGCTCAGAACCGAAGGCCTCGCGAGCTCCGACGATGGTGGCCGGACGTGGAGGAACGTCGCCACCCCGGAGCTCTACCCGATCGCCAGCCTTGCGGTCACCTCTGACGGGTCGGTGCTGGTCGCCGGCGGCCCGGACGGGCTGGCTCGATCGGATGACGGCGGGGCCAGCTGGTCGAAGCTCCCGTTCGAGGGTCAGCCGTTCGCCGTCGCCGTCACAGCGGGCGGTCGCACCATCGCGCTCGTCACGCGCGCCACCGAGTTCTTCCGCTCGGATGACGGCGGTCGGACCTGGCCCGGCCCCTGAGGCAGGCGGGTTTCCCGACCACCGCCGGCCGAACAAGGCTTCACCGCCAGGCAGGGGGCGACCGCGTCGTCATTCACGCTGTCCCATTGGTACGTCCCGACGATCGTCGAATGGCTCGTCGTCGGCATCTTCGCGATCGGGACGCTCCAGTTGACGCTTGCGTGGCCCTCCTTCCGATGTCGTCCGCCGGGGTTGCGGCACATGACCTTTGGCCCTGTAGGTCGCGGGCGGTCAAGCGTAGCCTCGACGAGTGGACATCCTCGTCATCCTCAACGACCCCCCGTACGGTTCGGAGCGCTCGTACAACGGCCTCCGGCTCGCGCTCACGCTGGCGAAGCAGCCCGAGGTCGAACTGCGCCTCTTCCTGATGGCCGACGCGGTCCGCTGCGCCCAGCATGGCCAGAAGACAGCCGAGGGCTACTACAACATCGAGCGGATGCTGACCGGACTCCGGGTGAAGGGCGTGCCCATCGGCGCCTGCGGGACGTGCATGGAGGCCCGCGGCATGGGCGACGAGGCGCTCATCGAGGGCGCCCATCGTTCATCGATGGCCGAGCTCACCGCCTGGACGCTCTGGGCTGGCAAGGTCGTCAGCTTCTAGCCGGCACCGCGAGTTCGAGAGGAGGCGACCATGGCGACGGTTCTGGTCCTGGGGGGCGGCATCGGCGGTGCCGCCGCCGCGAATGCCCTCCGCGAACGCCTGGGTGAGCGACACCGGATCGTCGTCGTCGACCGCGATGCCGACCAGGTCTTCGCGCCGTCGCTGTTGTGGCTGATGGTCGGCGGCCGCGAGCCGGCCGCCATCTCACGGCCGCTGGCGAAGCTGCTTCGACCTGGGATCGAGGTTGTGCGGAGCCATGTTCGCGAGCTGGACCCGGTCGCGCGTCGGGTGACAACCGACGACGGTGAGCTGTCCGGGGATGCGGTCGTGATCGCTCTCGGCGCAGAACTCGCCCCGGAGGCGATCCCGGGCTACGCTGACGCCGCGCACGATTTCTTCACGCTCCAGGGGGCGGGGCAGTTCGCGACCGCGCTCGCCGGCTTCTCCGGCGGCCGCGTCGTGGTGGCCGTCAGCGCGCTGCCCTTCAAGTGCCCCGCGGCGCCCTATGAAGCAGCATTCCTCATCGACGCCGACCTCCGCAAACGAGGCCTGCGCGATCGGACCACGATCGAGCTGCACACGCCTGAGCCCGCGCCGATGCCCGTCGCCGGACCGGTCCTCGGCCGAGCCGTGGTCGACCTCCTCGCCGAGCGCGGCATCGACTACTTCCCCGGGCATCCGGCCGAGGCCTACGACGGGGCGGCGCGCCAGATCCGGTTCACGGACGGGTCGGCGGTCGGTTTCGACCTGCTCGCGGCGGTGCCGCCGCACCGGCCACCCGCGGTGGTCGCCGGCTCCGGCCTGGCCGGTCCGACCGGCTGGATCCCGGTCGATCGCAAAACGCTCGAAACGAGCGCGCCGAACGTGTTCGCCATCGGTGACGTGACCGCCGTGCCGCTCACCAACGGCAAGTTCCTGCCCAAGGCCGGCGTCTTCGCCCACGCCGAGGCCCAGGTCGCAGCCGCCCAGATCGCCTCACGGCTCGAGGGCAGCCCGACCGACCGGTTCGATGGCCGGGGGTACTGTTGGGTGGAGCTCGGCGCCGGCGTGGCAGGCTTCGCGTCGGGCGACTTCTTCGCCGAGCCGGAGCCGGTCGTTGCGCTTCGCCGCCCTGGCCGGACCTGGCACGCGGGGAAGGTGCTGTTCGAGCGTTACTGGCTCAGCCGGGGCCTCGAGCACGAGCTGGCCGGCGCCGGCCTGCGGGTGGGCGGCGCGCTCCTGCGCGTTCGGGCCCGACTGTGAGGTAAATGCGTGGAGACGGCCTCATCGCGGGTCGCGGCCGGGTCACTTGGTTCGTGCCCTCGCCGACCTGTAGGGCCGATCCCGGGCGGTCGTTCCTCAGCGAGGGCTCAGACGGCTCCAAGGTGTCGCTCAGCTTCCTTCGACATGCTTCCAGGAGTTACACAGACGAGCACGAGGAACATGCATGTCGACCGTTCGCTGTCCTGTTGTCCGGCCGGCAGCTTCCGCGTCTCCGGGCGCGACGCCGTCCCATACGATGGCGCCGGACAGGACCGCGTGCCCGGGTTGGGCGCCATGCCCGGGATGACCCACTGACGGAGACTGGATCGCCATGAGCGAGCCGACGCGCATTCTCGTCGTCGATGACGACGCCAAGATCCGGACCGTCGTTCGCCGCGGTCTCGCTTACGAAGGGTATCGGGTCGTCGAGGCGGGCAGTGGCGAGGAGGGCCTCGAGAAGGCCCGCGAGCACCTTCCCGACCTCGTCATCCTCGACGTCATGATGCCCGGGATCGACGGTCTCGAGGTCACCCGCCGGCTTCGCTCGTCGGGTGACGAGATCGCGATCCTCATGCTCACGGCGCGTGACGAGGTGAAGGACCGGGTCGCGGGGCTCGAGACCGGCGCCGACGATTACCTCGTCAAGCCGTTCAGCTTCGAGGAGCTCCTCGCCCGGGTCCACGCACTGCTGCGGAGGCGAACGACGCCCTCCGGCGAGATCCTTCGGTTCGCCGACCTCGAGCTTGACGTGGATGCCCGGGAAGCGAGCCGGGCGGGCCGGACGATCGAGCTGACAACGACGGAGTTCAACTTGCTCCTGCTGTTCCTGCGCCACCCGCGCAAGGTTCTGACCCGCGACCTGATCATGGAGCACGTCTGGGCGTACGACTTCGAAGGCGAGTCGAACGTCCTCGAGGTCTACGTGCGCTACCTCCGCAGCAAGCTCGAGGCGAACGGCGAGGCGCGGCTCATCCACACGGTCCGCGGGGCCGGCTACGTCCTCAAGGAGTGACGCTTCGCCCGCGTCGACGGTCGATCCGTACGCGGCTGGCCCTGATCTACACCGGGCTCCTCGCCGCCGGCCTGATCGCGTTCGGAACCGGCGTGTACGTCGTCCTCCGTGACGAACTCGAGCGCTCGTTCGACGCGGGTCTGACGGCCAACGCCGAGCACGCCGCTGGCGCATTCGCCCAGGACATCGACGCCGATGGCGTGCTTCGGGCATCCGAACGGCTGATCGAGCAACTCGCGTCGACCGGCGGGCGCGTGATCGTCCTCGATCCGGGCAGCGCCGTTCTGGCCGACTCGGCCGCGCCCGGCACCGGAGAGCTCCCGGTGGCACCGGAAGACCTCGCCCAGGCGGACGGCCATCAGCACGCCGTCCGGGAGTTGGCCGCTGGTGGCGACGTCCTCCGCCTGACGGTCGAGCCGATCATTGCGCCTGGCGGCCAGCGAGTCGGCTACGTCGTGTGGGCCGACTCCACTCGGCCGCTGCGAGATCTGCTGGCCACCGTGAGCGGCGCCCTCCTTGTCGGCGGCGCGCTGGTCATCGGCCTCGCCCTCGCCGGCGGGCTCATCCTCGCCAGGCGCGCGCTCGCGCCGGTGGCCGACGTCACCGAAACGGCCAGGGCGATCTCGCTCTCGGGTGATTTCGCCGCGCGCGTGGATGGTGCCCAACGAGCCGACGAGGTCGGCGAACTGGCGGGCGCGTTCAACGAGATGCTCGAGGCGCTCGAGCACAACCACCAGACTCTCCAGCGCTTCCTTGGCGACGCATCCCACCAGCTGCGGACGCCGCTGACCACCATCCGGGCAAATCTCGATCTTGCCCAGCGCCAGGACCTGCCGGCCGCCGAGCGCCTGTCGATCCTGGCCGACGCCCGCGACGAGGCGGAGCGGATGGGCCGGCTCATCGGCGACCTCCTGGCGCTCGCCCGAGCGGAGTCCGGCGCCCGGCTCGAGTTCGCTCCGGTTGAGCTCGACGCCCTGCTCGTCGACTCGGTCCGGCGCGAACGCCAGGCGGCACCTCACGTCCGGATGAGCGTGTCCGTCGAGCCCGCCATCGTGGACGGGGACCGGGACCGCCTCCGGGACCTGTTCGAGGTCCTGCTGGACAACGCGGCCCGCTACACGCCTGCCGGCGGCAGCGTGGCGGCAGCGCTCGAGGTGCACGACCGTCGAGCAATCGTTCGTGTCGAGGACACGGGGATCGGCCTCGACGAGGCGGACCGCGACCGGCTCTTCGAGCGCCTCTATCGAGGGACGCGCGCGCGGGAGCTGCGGCCATCGGGCACCGGGCTCGGGCTGGCGATTGCTCGCTGGATCGTCGAGTCGCACGGAGGGACGATCGAGCTTGCCGGCCGCGAGACAGGCGGGACGGTGGCCACCGTCAGCCTCGCGGTTCGATCGCCATGACTGCCACCCGCGTCCTTGTCGTCGACGACGAGGCCCTCATCGTCGAGCTCGTCCGCGGCTACCTCGAGCGCGAGGGCATGGAGGTGATCGCGGCCGCAGACGGCCAGGTGGCGCTCGATCTCATCCGCGAGCGAGCCCCGGAGGTGGTCGTTCTCGACATCAATCTGCCCGGTCTCGACGGGTTCGAAGTGCTTCGGCGCGCACGGGCCTTCTCGGATGCCTACGTGATCATGCTCACCGCCCGGGCGGAGGAGATCGACCGGATCGTCGGCCTCTCGGTCGGTGCGGACGATTACCTCGTCAAGCCCTTCTCGCCGCGCGAGCTGGTCGCCCGGATCCGGGCGCTCCTCCGGCGACCGCGAATGAGCGCGGCGCCAGGCGGGGAGTCGTGGCAGGTAGGCGATCTTGCGGTCGATCCACGCCGCCGGGCCGTGACATTGCGCGGCTCGCCGGTCGTCCTGACGGCGATCGAGTTCGACCTGCTCGCTACGCTCATCCGCGAGCCCGGTGTCGTCCTCAGCCGCCAGCAGTTGCTCGATCGGGCCTGGGGTGCGGACTACATGGGCGACGAGCACGTCGTCGACGTCCACCTCGCGAACCTTCGGCGCAAGCTTGGCGACGATGCAGCTCGTCCTGGGTTCATCGAGACGGTCCGGGGGGTCGGCTACCGATTCAAGGAGGCCAACTAACGATGCAGCGCCGGATCCGTCTCCGAGAGCGCCTTCTCATGAGCCACCTGGTGGTCATCGCCATCGGGGCGGCGACCGTGTTCGTGGCCGTCGGACTCGTGGCGCCCGGGGCGTTCGACGCGGCGATGGGCCACGCGACGGGCGACGGGATGGCCGGGATGGGCGAGATGATGAGCGGCCTCGTCCGGGCCGCCTTCCAGGATGCCGTCCAGGCCGCGCTCGTCGTCGCGGTCGTGGCGGCGACCGTGGCAGCCGTCATCGTCAGCGTCGCGCTCTCCGCCCGTCTTTCGAGGCCGATCGCCCGCCTGGCCGCAGCGAGCCGACGCATCGCCGATGGTCGCTACGCCGAACGGGTCTCGGCCTTGTCCTCGGACGAGATCGGTGACCTTGCCCACTCGTTCAACCGGATGGCCGAGTCGCTCGAGTCGACCGAACGCCGACGGCTTCAGCTCGTCGGCGATGTCGCCCATGAGCTGCGAACGCCGCTGGCGACGCTCGACGGCTATCTCGAAGGGCTCCAGGACGGCGTCATCCAGCCGGCCGAGCCGACCTGGCAGCACCTGCGCGGTGAGACTGCCCGTCTGTCGCATCTCGTGAACGACCTGCAGGAGCTCTGGCGCGCCGAGGCACGCCAGCTCCCGCTGTCGATGACGACGGTCGACGTGACCCCCGAACTCAACGGCGTCCGTGAGCGGTTCGCCGGGCCGGCGCAGGAGCACGGGATCGAGCTGCGGCTCGACCTCCCCGCGGGACCACTGTCGGTCCGGGCGGACCGGGAGCGGCTCGCCCAGATCCTGGACAACTTCGCGAGCAATGCGATCCGCTACTCCCCGGCTGGAGCCTCCATCGTCCTGGCTGCAAGCGCGGATCAGGAGGAGGTTGTGATCGGCATCATGGATCGGGGACCGGGGCTGACCGCGGAGCACCGCGAGCGGGTGTTCGAGCGCTTCTACCGGGTCGACCCGTCACGCTCGCGAGCGCTGGGTGGGTCCGGCATCGGTCTTGCCATCGCGCGGGCACTCGCCGAAGCGATGGACGGCCGGGCCTGGGCCGAGAGCGAGGGCCCGGGCCTTGGCTCGACGTTCCGACTGGCGCTGCCGAAGGCCGAACCGAACTGAGGTGAACCCGGCCGAGGCCGGCCGAGGCCCGGGCCCGCCTGATCCTGGCTCCGCTGCGGCGGGTCGACGGGCTGACGTTCCTCGCTTATCCGAATGGAGGGACTGGTACGCAGAGCCTCTCGACGGTCAAGCGGGTCCGACCGGCTCGAGCGTGCCGACCCCGAGCGTGGGAGATGGCACGACCCGGGGCCGGGGCGCCTCAGTCGGGCCGAGCTTCCGGCGTAGCAGTCTGTGGCTGCGGTTATGCGCCGAAGCCGCCGCGTGTTCGCACAGGTCCGAGGGCCTCCGCATCCGTGTCGTCCTGAAGGTGCGCAGCACCCAATCTCACTTCCGCCAGGGAACCTGAACAAGGGGTCATCGGCGGCTTGACCGAATCTTGACGCCGGTCGGCACGGGGTCTTCAGGTGGCGTGTCTAGCCTCGTGCTATCAGAAGCGACTCCAAGATGAATTGAACGGAGGCAACGAGATGATGACCGGCGCCGGATGGGCGATGGGCCTGGGAGGCTGGCTGTGGATGCTCCTCGCGCTCGCGGTCGGGACCGCGATCGTCGTGGCGTTCGTGTGGCTGGTGACGGCCGCAGTGCCGGGACGGCAACCCTCGACCAGCGAGGAGGCGGTCCAGATCCTCAAGGCGCGGTTCGCGCGCGGCGAGATCTCCGAACCGGAATACGAGCAGGCCCGTCGCCTGCTCGGGATCAGTTGACCCCCAGGCAACACTCGAAAGGAACGAACGATGACCACGAAACGCGTCAGCCTTCTTACGGGGACGATCCTCGGCGGCGCCCTGCTGCTTGGAACGGCCGGGCTTGTCTTCGCCCAGGACCCGACCACCAGCCCTTCGCCCTGGGCGACGTCCGGGATGTCGGGCGGCATGATGGGCGGCCAGGGTTTGGGCATGATGGGCGGCCAGGGCCTGGGCATGATGGGCGGAATGGGCGCCGGCCAGATGTCGGACATGACCGCGATGCACGCAGCGATGGGCCAGGACGGCAGCTGCGATCCCAAGCTCATGCAATCGATGCACCAGCAGTACCAGACGACCCGCTGATCGCCTCCACGGAAACGCCGGACCGCACGGGGTCCGGCGTTTCTCTATCAGCCGGCTTTCACACGGGGCTCAGGTTCGTCTCAGCCGGCTCGAGGAAGGTCCTTCCATGAACCGACCCACCCGCACGGTGCTCATCGGCCTCATCGTGGCCGCCTCATTGGCGGCATGTTCCAGCGTTGCCAGCTCCTCGGGCATCCCGGCAGTCTCCGGGTCGTCCGAGCCAGCAGTCTCCGGGTCGTCCGAGCCGGCCGTTTCCGCGACCCAGACGAGCGAGGGCGGCCAGGTGACGGTCGTCGCCACATGGACTGGGCCCGCTTCCGGAGCCGCGATCGATGTCACGCTGGATACCCACTCCGCTGACCTGGACGCGCTCGACCTGGCGGACGCGATCCTTCGCAACGACCGGGGCGAGACACTGGAGGCTCGCCCGTGGACGGCGCCAAAGGGCGGGCACCATCGCCAGGGTGCCCTGACGTTCGACGGAACGGCTCCGGGGTTCTTCGCTGGCGCCAGGTGGATGGAGCTCGTGCTCGTGGGCGTCGGTGACCTGCCCGAGCGAACGCTCCGCTGGCAGGTCGGTCCGTGACCGCCATCGCTCACTCCTTCCGGCCCACCCTCCCGATCGCGCAACGCTCGATCGCCGTCGGGGTCCTCGGCGCTGCGGCGCTCCTTGGCATCTATCTCGGCATCGTCAGCCTCGCCCAGGGCGTCGAGCATGCCCTTGAGCAGCTGGCGACCGACGCCGTGTTCGTGGGCCTTATCGCCGCCGGCTTCGGGACCCAGGTCGCGCTCTTCGTCGAGCTCCGCGCGGTCGACCGTCGACACCGGGCGGCCGCCGCCGTCACCGCGGCCGGCACCGGGACGAGCGCGGCGGCGATGCTCGCCTGCTGCGCCCACCACCTGGTCGACCTGCTCCCGCTCGTCGGTCTGTCAGCGGCGGCGGTCTTCCTGAACGCCTACAAGACGCCGCTCTTCCTGGTCGGCATCGGGATGAACGTCATCGGGATCGTCGTCATCGCTCGCCAGCTCCAGCGCGCCCGCCGGGCCTGTGCCGTCGTCGAGCGGGGGAGTTTGCCAGTGCCGACGTCTCAGGGTGAGTCTTAGGCTGGTTTCAGGTCCCTCTCAGCGCTCGCGCGCAGCGTGGCCCTCCAACGCTCGGCTCCCGACTCCGATGGGACGTGGGCTCTGAAGAAGACCGGCAGGAGGACGATGCCGTGAATGTCGGCGATCGGGAGCAACCGACCGGGCAGATCGTCGATGTCGACCCGCGGAGTCGGGCCCTCGCGATCTGGCCCGGACTCGACCGGAAGAAGCTCACCCGCACGTGTGGCGATCCCCACCGAGTCGCCCGTCTCGTGGAGAGGCGGACGGCGCTCCCGCGCGAGTCCATCCTTCGCTTGCTCGGCGTGCGCCCGATCGAGTAGTAGGCCCTGGCCGGGCGGGGCCGACCCGCTGGTCCGCCGGCTCGGCGTCAGGTGCCGATCTTCACTTACGCTCGCCCGATACCGAGGCGGGCGTATGGGCCGTCGTTGGTGTCGTCCTCGCTGTCGTCCTCGCTGTGCTCGTGATCTCCGTCGGTGGCATGGCTGTGGGCACACCGGCCCCAATCGTCGGGGGTTGATCCCATGGAAGACGTGGTCGCCTGGATCGTTGGTCTGACACTCTTCTTCGGCCTGGTCCTTGCGCTGTTCTTCGTCATCACGCGCGGTACGCGGGCCGTCCTCGGTCCGCGTCGCCGACTGGAGGAGGAACTCGGGCTGGAAGTGCTGCGAACGCGCCTCGCCCGGGGCGAGATCAGCCAGGCGGAGTTCGAGCACGCGAAGCGGGCGCTCGGAGGCTGACCGGGCACCATCGCGAGGTTCAGGCCGTCGCCGTAAGTCCAGCATCGGGCCGCGACGATAGCGAGGCGCGCGACGCAACAAGTCTCAGACCGCGCTCATGTTCGCTTCAGCCAGGGACGTCAGGCTGCGGTCATGGACATCAGGCGTGGGCTTCAGATCCCCGTCTACGGCCTGGGCTGCGGCGGGGCGGGTGCGACGACCATCGAACGCGCGCTGGCCGCGACCGACGGCGTGCTGCGCGTCTACGTGAACCCGGCACCGAGACGGCCTACGTCGACTACGACCCGGCTGAAACGGACGCGTGGGTGCTCGCCCGAGCGATCGAGCGGGCCGGGTACCAGGCTGGCCGCCCCGTCGAGGCCTGAGTCATGCTCCTCGCCCGCCGCAACCTCTTCCGCGACGGGACACGGTTCCTGCTGAGCGTGCTTGGCGTCGCGGTCTCCATCGGGCTGATCCTGTTGCTGGCCGGCTCCGCTCGGGCGTCTACCGGCAGGCCTCGGCCTACCTTGACAACACTCCGGGCTCGGTCGTCGTGGCGGAGCGCGGGATCCGCGACTTCCTCGGCACGAGCTCGGTGCTGCCGCCCAACGCCCGTGATGCCGTCGAGGCCACGCCGGGCGTCGCCCGCGCGATCCCGGTCGTCTCGCAGTTCGTCATCTTTGAGCGGCACGACCGCAAGGACGGCTTCTTCCTCATCGGTTACGACCCGGCCGCCGGCGGCGGGCCGTGAAAGTTGGTGGACGGCCGCGAGCCGCCGCCGACGACGAACTGGTCATCGATCGGACGACTGCCCGCCAGCACGACATCGCGATCGGTGACCAGGTCACCTTGCTCGACCGCGACGCGACGGTGGTCGGCCTGTCCGACGAGACGACATTCTGGGCCGGTTCGATCGCCTTCGCCCGGATCACGACGCTCGAGTCGCTCGCGCGCGCGCCCGGCCTGCGGAGCTTCCTCCTCGTCACCCCCGAGGCCGGCACAAGCCCGGAGGCCCTCCGCGATCGGCTCGCCCTGCCGGGGACGGAGGTCCTCCTCAAGGGTGACGTCATCGCCAACGACCGAAAGCTGATGGCCCGGGTCTACGACGCCCCGATCGGGCTGATGGTCGCGATCGCGTTCGTCGTCGGCGTCCTGGTCGTCGGCCTCGTCATCTACACCGCGACCATCGAGCGCCGGCGTGAATACGGCGCGCTCAAGGCGATCGGTGCCCACAACCGGACGCTCTATTGGGTCGTGACGACCCAGGCGTTCATCGCCGCGGCCGCCGGAGCCGTGGCCGGCGTCGCTGTGGGCTACGGGGCCGGCGCCGCCCTCATGGCCTGGCGTCCGCGGTTCCGAGTCGACATCGAGCCGGCCGCGGTCGGCGTCGTCCTTGTCGCGAGCCTCGTCATGGCCGTCCTCGCTGCCCTGATCCCGGCCCGTGCGGTGGCGCGCCTCGAGCCGGCGGAGGTCTTCCGCGGATGAGCGCAACGTGGCTGCTGGCGCGGCGCAACCTGGCCCGGAATCGGGTCCGGCTTCTCGTGTCAGTCGGGGGCGTTGCGCTCGCCCTGTCGCTGACGCTCGCGCTCGACGCGATCTACGCCGGCGTCGCGAACCAGCTCACGACCTACATCGACCGGTCCGGCGCCGATGTGTGGGTCAGCCAGCCCGGCGTCCGCAACCTCCACATGGTGGCGTCCTGGCTGCCCGAGTCGGTCGTTGACGAGGTTCGGGCGGTCGACGGCGTGGCCGAGGCGGTCCCGATCCTCTATTCGACCGCCACGATCGCCGCCGGCGACGAGCGAGCGGTCGCCTATGTCATCGGACTGCCGGCGGACGCGTCGATGGGCGGCCCGTGGGACGTGGTCGATGGATCCGATCGCGTCGGCCGCGGCGAGGTCATCGTCGACCGCGGCTTCGCCCGGAAGGCCGGGGCGACGCTCGGCGACCGGGTCACGGTCCTGGGTGGGGAGGCCACGATTGTCGGCATGTCGGAGGGTACCGCCAGTCTCGTCAACTCCGTCGCCTTCGTATCGTTCGATGACTTCCGAGCGATGCGCAGCGGCGCGCCCGTCGTGAGCTTTGTCCTCGTCAGGGCCGCCGATGGCGCCTCCGCCGACACCGTCGCGGCCGAGATCGAGCGCCGGGTCGGTGGTGCGACCGCCCAGTCGCGCGAGGCGTTCCCGCGGCCGGGGAGCGGCGGCTCGTGACCGACATGAGCGCCGAGATCATCTCGATCATGAACGTCATCGGCTTCGTCGTCGGGCTGGCCGTCGTCGCGCTGACGGTCTACATCGCAACGCTCGCCCGGCGGCGGGAGCACGGGGTCCTCAAGGCGCTCGGCGCCCGCAATCGCGTCCTCTATCGGGTCGTGCTCGGCCAGGCCGTCCTGAGCGTCGCTCTCGGCCTCGCGATCGGCCTCGCATTCACCGGGCTCAGCCTGGTGGCGAGGACCGATCTCAATCTCGAGCTTGCCATCACTGCCGCGTCGCTCGCCAAGGTCGGGCTGTTCGCAGCCGTCATCGCCGGACTCGCCGCGATCCTGCCGATCCGCCAGGTCGCGGGGCTCGACCCGGCCGCCGTCTTCCGGAGAGGAGTTGCGACATGACCACCCTGACGCTCGACGTGCGCGACGCGACCAAGCGGTTTGGCGAAGGCGATACCGCGGTGACCGCGGTCCGCGGGGTCAGTCTCGCCGTCGAACCCGGCGAGATCGTCCTGATCATGGGCCCGTCGGGCTCGGGCAAGACGACGCTCCTGTCGATGATGGGCGCGCTGCTCAAGCCGACTGAAGGCTCGATCCACCTCGATGGCACCGAGATCAGCGCGCTCTCGGAGGGTCGCCTGCCGGACATCCGGCTGCGCCACTTCGGGTTCGTCTTCCAGGACTTCAACCTGCTCTCAGCGCTTTCCGCCTTGGAGAATGTTGCGATCGTCGCTGAGCTGGCCGGGCTCAAGGGGCGCGCGGCGCGCGACAAGGCGACGGAGCTCCTGACCGACCTGGGTCTCGGCGAGCGGCTCGACTTCCTGCCCGAGAAGCTGTCGGGCGGCGAGAAGCAGCGGGTGGCGATCGCCCGGGCGCTGGTCAACGACCCGGCGCTCATCCTGGCCGATGAGCCGACCGCCAATCTCGACTCGAAGATCGGTCACGAGATCATGCGGCTGCTGCGGCGGATCGCCAAGGAGCAGGGCCGGAGCGTCGTCATCGTCAGCCACGACCAGCGGATTCGCGACATCGCCGACCGGGTCATGTGGCTCGAGGACGGCACGTTTCAAGGACATCGTCACGATGGCGACCGATCCGGTCTGCGAGATGGCGGTCGAGCGGGAGCGTGCCGTCAGCGCCGAGCGCGACGGAGAGACGTTCGTCTTCTGTTCGCGCGGCTGCCGCGACGAGTTCCTCGGCGGCAGCGCGCGCAACGGCGGGGCCAACGGCCGGGAACCTCACAGTTGGTCCCGGCTGGCGGATGCGCTGTTGTTGCACCGGCCAGTGGCATCAACCGGTCGTCGCGAAGTCACCCAGCAACGGCGAACCGGACCGGCGAACCGGACCGCGCCCCAGGCCACTTCGGGCTGGGGCGGTCCGCACAAGAAAGAAGGAGAACGAGATGCCTGAAACCTCCGCGAAGGTTGTCGACCCGGTGTGCGGCATGGCCATCGACCGCGAGGCAGCGATCGTCGTCGTTCACGCCGGGGCGCCGTACCATTTCTGCGACATCGCGTGCGCCCATACGTTCCGCGAGGAGCCCGAGCGCTGGGTCACAGGTCGCGACCGGGATCCGCTCGAGCCAGCGCACTGATGGAACGGAGGCGATGTGGATGCGGAACATCCTCATGCGAACGGGCGAGGCTGAGGCGGCCTTCGTGGTTCCGGTCCATCACGGGCGGATCGGGCGGTTAGCGGCGAGGCCCTGGTGACCCGCGGCGCTGCGCGCGCTCGGCCGCTGGTCGAGCTGCTCTGGTTCGGGGACTGCCCCAACCACCCCGTCGCCCGGATGCTCCTCGAGGAGATCCTGACCGCGCTTGCGCCGGGGACGACCATCGACGACGTCGACGCGACGGACCCGACGGTCGCCCGACACCACCGGTTCCCCGGCTCGCCGACGATCCGAATCGACGGGCGCGACGTCGATCCGACATACCACGATCCGGGTGACTACACGCCTCGTTGCCGCCTCTACCGGACCGCCGACGGGCTTCGAGGTGTCCCCGAGCGGGCCTGGATCGAGGCCGCGTTGCGGGCGAGCCTGGCATCGCGACGACAGCCCGCGATGTGACCTGGCCTGCGCACGGGCAGACTCCGCGTGTGTGGTCGCTTCCCGTGGGGCCATCGATCGGCGAGCCTCGCCGCCTCCGTTCTCTGCCTACGTGGCGCCGTTCTGGCTCCATGACCACAGTCCACTCACGTGGCCTGGAACGGCCCTCTTGCTGGTCCCTGTGACGGGTGTCGTCGCCGCGATCGCCACTGGGGGACGCCCAGAGGCCGCTCGAGCTCGTCGGGATCGCGGCCGAGCTCGTCGGGATCGGTAACGTCTCTGTTGCCGGTGCGCCTGCGGCATCGGCCGAGGGACGAGCGCGGCGATCGGCTCGACCTCCCACGGTCCGATCGGATCGTCGGGTGTCGGGCAGCTCCGCAATCGGGTCGAGGCTCCCAGGAGCGGCACCGGCCGACATCTCTCAGGCCCTCCTCACCTCGCTCTCAGGAATCGCGGGCACCCTTGAGCCAAGGACGCTTTCGGTGTCCGCGCCTCTCGCGTTCTCTGGCTTTGGCGCGACCTGGTCGAGCGCGAAGTTGCCAGACCGGCGCGACTCAGCACATGCCCAAACCGACCGTCGCGCTGCCGCCGATCGGTGAGCCAAGAGAGCAGGTGGACAACTGGTGGCACGACGAAGGACCATGACGACAGCGAGGAGCCCAAAGACCCGATCGAGACAGGTGTCGGGCTCGAAGCCCGAGTCCAACACGGCGCACGTCGGCTCGACCGGGCGTCTCGCGAGCGACGGGACCACGGCGTCCGGTGCTGTCGAGCCGGAGGCGCTGGTCGTCACTCACTGGTTCGACTCCGGGGAGACCGACGAGGACGGCGCGCCGTACTCGGCGACCATCAGGTTGACCGGACGCCGCGTCGGGGTTCGCGGAAACCCGAAGCCTCGGGACACCTTCGAGCAGGAGGACAGGGTCGACGGCATCGTGCCTGGCATCGGTCCCGTGTCGGTCACCACCTGGGTGTACGGGCTTCAGTCGGGCGAGTGGGAAGTCTTCGGCCACCTGGTGCGACCAGGGAGCCACGCCGGCGGCCATGAGCCTCGCGACCGCTGGCGACGCACCAGCCTCGAGCCGTTGCCGCGCGC